>CBDVDY010000094.1:0-10150 GCA_965372875.1 uncultured Alphaproteobacteria bacterium
TCCTCGCCAAATCCGAGAGGACGAGCAGCGGTTCGTCCCTGGACATCGTTGCAAACGGCTTGAAGTGGCGGGCACTGCGGCGCCGTTTGCGCCTTGCCAGGGACGAACCGCTGCTCGCCAGCACCGCAACCATCTATGAGTCCACACCCGAGTATTCCCGGCGCGGGCATTCTCTGACATTCGAGATTGCGGTTGATCGCAATCCCGCTTCTTGAAAAACTGCCGGGGCCGCCCGGCGACGACGGGAGCGGGGGCGGTCGAACTCGGGGAGTAGCGCGTGGCTGATCCGGCAGCATCGGACCCGGCCGTCGGCATCATCGGCGGCAGCGGGCTTTATGACATCGACGGCTTGACCAACGTTCGTTGGGAAGAGGTAGCTTCTCCCTTCGGCAAGCCGTCGGATGCGCTCTGCTTTGGCGAGTTGGGCGGGCGGCAACTCGTGTTCCTGCCGCGGCACGGCCGCGGGCACGGGATTCCGCCCAGCGAGATCAACTTCCGCGCCAACATCGACGCCCTCAAGCGCGCCGGGGTGACCGAGATCATCTCGCTCAGCGCCGTCGGTTCGCTGCACGAGCGATACGAGCCCGGCAGCTTCGTTCTCGTCGACCAGTTCATCGACCGCACCTTCGCGCGGGAGAAGAGCTTTTTCGGCAGCGGGCTGGCGGCGCACGTCTCCATGGCCCATCCCGTGTGCGCGCGCCTGGCGAGCCGGCTCGAGGAAGCGGCAAAATCGGTCGACGTGACGACGCATCACGGCGGCACCTACCTGGCGATGGAAGGACCGCAATTCTCGTCGCTGGCAGAATCCGAGTTGTACCGACAGTGGGGCGCGGAGGTGATCGGCATGACCAACATGCCCGAGGCCAAGCTCGCCCGCGAGGCCGAGATTTGTTACGCCACGGTGGCCATGGTCACCGACTACGATTGCTGGCACCCGGATCACGACCATGTCACCGTCGAATCGGTCATCCGGGTACTGCTGGAGAACGCCGACCACGCCAAGGCCTTGGTGCGCGCGGTGGCGCCCAAGCTCGACCCCGCCGCCGGGTCCTGCGAAGCCGGCTGCCGGCACGCCCTCGACAACGCCATCATCACCGCTCCCGAAGCCCGCGACCCGGCCATGGTCGCCAAGCTCGACGTCGTCGCCGGGCGGGTGCTGGGCGGGTAGGCAGCCCCGCATGAAGAACCTGTGGTCCGACGCCGACGCGAAAGCACTGGTCAAGCGCTACGCCAAGGAGGGCGTCGGCGAAGACCTTGCGCGCCGGGTCTATAGCTCGCGGCTGCTCGGCGGCGAGCCGCGCCTGGTGCTGCACGGCGGCGGCAACGTTTCGGTCAAGACCGGGATGGCGGACCTTACCGGCGAGACGGTCGAGGTGCTGTGCGTCAAGGGCAGCGGCTGGGATATGGGCGACATCGAGCCCGCCGGCCTGCCCGCCGTGCGCCTGGAGCCGCTCCGGCGGCTCATTGGCCTCGAGACGCTCGGCGACGAGGACATGGTCAACGCCCAGCGCGGCAACCTGCTCGACAGCGGCGCGCCCAATCCCTCGGTCGAGACCCTGTTGCACGCCTTCCTGCCGCACAAGTTCGTCGACCACACCCATGCCAACGCGGTCCTCGCGCTCACCGATCAGCCCGACGGCGCCGCACTCTGCGCCGAGACGTTCGGCGAGCGGGCGGCACTGGTGCCCTACATCATGCCCGGCTTCGCGCTGGCCAAGAAGGCGTACGAGGTGTTCTCGGAAAATCCCGACTGCGAAGGGCTGATCCTGCTCAAGCACGGGATTTTCAGCTTCGGCGACAGCGCGCGCCAGGCCTACGGGCGCATGATCGACCTGGTGAGCGTCGCCGAGGCGCGGGTCGAGAAGGCGCGCTCCAGGAGCTTCGCCGCCGCTTCACTGCCGAAAAACACCGCGAGCGCGGCGCAAGTGGCGCCGATTCTGCGCGGCCTCGCCGCCATCGGGCTCGATTCCGGCGACGGCGGCGCGCGATACCGGCGCTTCGTCCTCGAACACAGGAGCGGCCCGGCGATCCTCGACTACGTCAACGGGACCGAGGTCGCGCGCTACAGCGGCGCCGGCGTCGTCACCCCCGATCATGCCATCCGCACCAAGCCGACGCCGCTGGTGCTTCCGGCGCCCGATGCGGGCGATATGGACGGCTTCGCGCGGGCCGCCGCCGATGCGTTCGAATCCTACGCCGCCGCCTATCACGACTATTTCGGGCGCAACAACGCGCGCCAGAAGACTCCGCGCACCGAACTCGACCCGGTGCCGCGGGTGATCCTGGTGCCGGGCCTGGGACTGTTCGCGCTGGGCAAGTCGGCCAGGGACGCGCGCGTCGCCGCCGACATCGCCGAGAACGCCGTTGCCGTGATCGGCGACGCCGAGGCGATCGGCCGGTTCGAAAGCGTTTCCGAGGCCGACATCTTCGACATCGAATATTGGTCGCTGGAGCAGGCGAAGCTCGGCAAGGCGGCGGAAGGGCGGCTGGCCCGCCGGATCGTCGCCGTCACCGGCGGCGGCGGGGCCATCGGCCGGGCCATCGCGGCGGCATTTTCGGCCGAGGGGGCGGAGGTGGCGATCCTCGACAAGGATAGCGGCGCGGCGCAAGCGGCGGCGTCGGAACTCGGGGCGCTGGGGATTGCCTGCGACGTGACCGACCGGGCGGCGGTCGACGCCGCCTTCGAACGCATCTGCGAGACCTTCGGTGGCGTCGATATCGTGGTATCCAACGCCGGCGCCGCGTGGCAGGGGCGCATCGGCGAGGTGGAGGAGTCGGTGCTGCGCGAGAGCTTCGAGCTCAACTTCTTCGCCCACCAGTCGGTGGCCCAGGCGGCGGTGCGTATCCTGCGGGCGCAGGGCACCGGCGGCGTGCTGCTGTTCAACGTCACCAAGCAGGCGGTCAATCCGGGCCTCGATTTCGGGCCCTACGGACTGCCGAAGGCGGCCACCCTGTCGCTGATGCGGCAATACGCCGTCGATCACGGGGCCGAGGGTATCCGCGCCAACGCGGTCAACGCCGACCGCATCCGCGGCGGTCTGCTCGACGAGTCCATGATCCGCGCCCGGGCCGAGGCGCGCGGCGTCAGCGAGGCGGATTACATGAGCGGCAACCTGCTGCATCGCGAAGTCACCGCCGAGGACGTGGCCGCCGCCTTCGTGTCGCTGGCGCTTTCGGCCAAGACCACGGGGGCGGCGCTCACGGTGGATGGCGGCAATATCGCCGCCGCCCTGCGCTGACCCCCATGGACCAGCCGGGTGACGGCACGATGATCAGCGGCCTCGATCATGTCATCGTCGGCGTCCGCGATCTCGGCGCCGCGCGCGACGCCTATACGCGGCTGGGCTTCACACTCACGCCCAGGGGCAGCCATATCGGCTGGGGCACGGCCAACTATTGCATCATGTTTCCGGACGATTACGTCGAACTTCTGGGCATCGTCGATGCGAACAAGTTCAGCAACAATCTCGACGCCTTTCTGGAGACGCGCGAAGGGTTGCTGGGGATTGCGTTCGGTACCGGCGATGCCGAGGCCGTGGCCGCCGAACTTGCCGCCCGGGGCATTGCCGTCGATGGCCCCAAGGACCTGGCCCGCAACCTCGAGCTGCCGGAGGGCACGGTACAGCCTTCGTTCAAACTGGTGTTCCCGGCGGCCGACGCGTTGCCGGGCCTGGCCGCGCCGGCGCCGGCCTTCGTCTGCCAGCATCTGACGCCCGAATTGATCCGCCGCCCGGAATGGCTCGCCCACGCCAACGGCGCAAGGGCGATCGCCGCGATCACCGTGGCGGCCGCCGATCCGGTATCGCTCGCGCCCTCGTACGAGGCCCTGTTCGGCGCGGATGCGGTGGGCCTGGCGGACGGCGTCCTGATCGTGCGCGTCGGCGCCGCGCGGCTGCAATTCGCCGCGCCCGAAGGCCTGGCCCGCCTGCACCCCGCCATGGCCGAATCGGGTTCCCTGCCCGAGGCCCCCCGCCTCGCGGCAATGGTCGTCGCGGTCGACGATCCGGCCGCGGCGGCGGATCGTCTCGCGGCCGCCGGCATCGACGCACGGCCGGGCGCCGGGTCGGCAATTACGGTCGAACCGCCCGACGCGGGCGGTTTGTGGCTCGATTTCGCGCCGGCGGACGCCTGAGACAGACCGAATCACCCGAATCCGGGCGGCCGAAATTAACTGGCGAAGAGGGATTTGTGCCCCATATTGAGGGCGTTGCAGGCGGCACGGCGATGCCGCGTCCGCACGATTCGCCACGGAGTATCGGAGCCATGGGCCAGAACCTTAAAGAAAACATGGGCCACAAGGATACCTGGATCAGACTGGTATTCATGATCCTGTTCGCGGTGGCCTTCAACGTCACCGAGGCCGTCATCGTCGCCGTCGTTATCTTCCAGTTCCTCTCCAAGCTGGTGACCGGAAAGGCCAACGACCGGCTGCGCGAGTTCGGCCAGAACATTGGCCTCTACTTGCGGGACATCGTCGCCTATCTCACGTACCACACCGAAGAAAAGCCGTTCCCCTTCGCGGCCTGGCCGACCGGCGGAAAGCCGGCGCCCGCCAAGCCGAAGCGGGTAAAGGGCAGGGGCAAAACCGGCGCAACGCCACCGCCCGAGCCCGGTCCCGACGACGCCACCGAGGGCACGGCGTAGTTAGCCGAACCCGGCGCGAACGGTTCCGTCATACCGCGAAATAAGCCCGCCCGATTTATCCCGTTATGTCGAGCCCACGCTGGCTCGACGCAGGGTCGAGCAGCGCCTGATAGGCGGCGTGCGCGCGGTTGAGCGGCCGCGCGGCGTTCTCCGCCTGGGCAATGGCGCCGGCGTCGCGGGCCGAGGCGCGCGCGACCGAAAGATCCTGGGCCGAGGGGGCATGGGCGGCGAGCGCGGCGTTGGCAATCGTATTGAGCGCGCGCTTTGCGTCCTCGGGCCGGCCCGAGGTGCTTGTCGCCTTGATGTTGACGTGGCCCGACACGGCGTAGGGGCGGCCATCGGGCCCGGTCACGAACTGGTACCTGGGAGCACCCGCGAAACGGCCGGCGGCCGCGGCATGGGCTTCCTCTTCCTGGCGCACGGCGGAATCGCGCTGACGCAGCCGGTCGACGGCGCGCTGCTCCGGGGGACTGAGATCGCCCGCCGGGCCGCCGTGCGAGTCCTGGCCGGCGACTCCCACCGCCGCCTGGGCCGCGATCAGGGTATCCGGCCGGACCAGGCGATTGTCGGTGATCCCGGGCTGGATTCGGCTGGGATTTACGGGCGCGAGCCGGACCGGCCCCGATCCGCCCTTGGCGGGCCGCTCCGACCCTGCTTCGATGCTCCGTGATCGGACGACGGCGAGCTTGCCGCGAGGGCCGTCGCCGACCACCTGGATGCCGGTGACGATATCGAGCCGTCCGGGATGGGTTGGGGAGGCGATGGCGGAGCCGACTGCGAGCAAGGGCGGTCCTTCGAGCAAGCGCCGCCGGGCGCCCGCCGAAGCGGGCGGCCCGAACGGCTCATGTCTCCCCCACCCGCGAAAGTAGCGGGGAAACCCTAATAATCCGTCAATCGTGGGGTGTGCCTAACGCTTCGGGCGGGCGGCCGCGCAGGGCGACAGGGCGGCGGCCCGCGCGCGCCCGATATCGGCGACGTCCGCCGCCGTCGTCTGGTACAGGAGATTGATCCAGTTGCCGATGAACAGGTGCGCGTGCGAGCGCCAGCGGTTCGCCGGCTTGTTTTCCGGATCGTCGCCCGGGTAGTAATTGACCGGAACCTGGATGTCCAACCCCTCCGAGCGGTCGCGCTCGAACTCGTCGGCCAGCGTATGGGCGTCGTATTCCAGGTGGTTGAACATGTAGATATGCCGGCGCCCGTGGTCCTGGATCATGCACAGGCCGGCTTCGTCCGATTCCGCCAGGACCTGCATCTTCGGGCCTTCCGGCAGGTCGGCGCGCCGCACCTCGGTATGGCGCGAGACGGGCACCGGGAACACGTCCTCGAAGCCCCGCAACAGGGTCGAGTTCGGGGTCACCACGCGGTGGCCGTAGACTCCGAACATCTTCCGCGGCAGCTCGTATTTCGGCACCCCGTGGAAATGGTAGAGCGCCGCCTGGGCGCCCCAGCACAGGCCCAGCGTCTGGTGCACGTGGGTCTGGGACCAGTCGAGGATTTGGGTCAATTCGTCCCAGTACTTGACCTCCTCGAAGGGCAGCGTTTCGATCGGCGCGCCGGTGATCACCAGGCCGTCGAAGCGCTCGCCCTTGATCTCCTCCCAGGGCCGGTAGAAGTCCAGCATGTGCTGGCGCGAGGTGTGGATCGGCGTGTAGGACGAGGTCGTGACCAGCGTCATCTCGACCTGCAACGGCGTGCTGCCGATCAGCCGGGCGAGTTGGATCTCGGTTTTCTCCTTCTGCGGCATCAGGTTCAGAAGCGCGATGCGCATCGGCCGGATATCCTGGCGGATCGCGTCGCTTTCGCGCATCACCGTCAGCCCCTCGTCTTCGAGGAACTGCCGGGCCGGGAGATCGTTCGGTATCTTGATCGGCATGGGGCTAAGAATAACCCTTATTTTGACGATTTGTAGCGGATTATCGGGCCGGAGGGTAGCGTGCCGGTACGCGCCCGGCGGTCGGATCCCCGCGAAACCGGCTATATCCGGTAAATCTTGCCGCCCTCGACGCGGATTTCGCCAGCCTCCGGCAAGGCAGCGAGATCCTTGGCCGCGACCTCGAGCACCGGGATGGTGGCATAACCCATCTCGCGGGCGACGATGACGCCGAGGGTCAGGATGGCGTCCGCCTCGGCCAGCAGCAGCGCCGCCGGCGCCCGGCCCAGGCGCAACAGCTCCAGCATCACCGCGCTCGACGAGCTCGATCCCACGGTGGCGGGCGCGGCCAATACCCGGCCGGCGATTTCCGCCCCAAAATCGGGGTGGCGCGGGTCGCCGAGGCGGCCGGTTTCGGGATCGACGCCGCCCCAGAAGCTGATCGGCGCGCCGAGACGCAGGAGCGGTCCCTGTCCGACGCCGTCGACCAGCACGCGTCCCGTGATGCCGGTCATCGCCAGACGCTTTCGTCGCGCACGATTCTTCCGGTCTCGGCCGAGGCCACGCAGTCGGCAAGGCTGCCATAGATGGCCTCGTAGCCGGTATTGGCGGGGCCGTAATAAGCGAACTTTCCGGAATTGGTCATCAGCACGCCGCCGCCTTCGGGCAGGATCGGCGTGACCACCACGCAGGTATCGACGACGATATCGATTCCGGCGGCGGCGAGCGGCTCGAGCCGGCCCTGCTTTTCCAACATGGCGCGGACATCGCGGCTGGTGCAGACATAGAACGGCACGCCGAAGCGCTTGCCGGCGGCCAGCCGCTCGAGCGCGGCGAACTCGGCCGGCGAGAAGTGCGGGCTGCCCACGGCGACGGCGTCGATCGTCCCAGCCCCCGAGGCTCCGCCGCCAACGGTCGACAGCCGGTCCCGCGCCGCCCGCACCATCGCCGGGGTGAGCGCGATCACCCGCTCGGGCGGCGAGTTGCCCAGCGCGGCCTCGACGCTGGGCGCCTCGGGCGTCACCCCGGCGACGTGGAACAGGCCGACCGACCCGGTCGTGCCCGCCGCCGCGCCCAGCGCCTTGAGCCGGTCCTCGGAAACGTCCGCCGGCAGACCGCTGATGACCGCGACCTCCGCGCCCATTTCGGCGCCAAGCCAGGCGCCCAGCACCGGGTAGAAAACGTCGCTGTCCTTGAGCGCCGGCGAAAGCCGGTCCGTTTCCACCAGGATTCGGGCGCGGCGGTTCTCGTCCCGGTGCAGGCCGCGGTAGGGCGCGCGCCCCACCAGCGCCGCGCAGATGTCGAGGAAATCGCCATAGCGCTCGGTGCGCGCGCCGAGTACCGAATTGGCGAAGGCCACGGCGTTGCTCTCGCCCCAGGCGACGTGCGCGCCTTGCGCCGGCCGGTGTCCGGCCTGATAGGGCGCGCAGGTCCAACTCGGCCGGCAGCCCAGCGCCTCGTAGGCCCGCATCAGGCGCAGCGCCATCTCCCGCCGGTGCGGCTCGGCGCGCACCCGCGCGGGGTTGAGGAGATCGAGCGCGCCGACATTGAGCGTCGCCGGCACCCGCACCCGCCCGCCGCCGGCGACCAGGCGCTCGGCGAAGTCGACGCCGCTGTCGCCGTGATAGAGGCAGCCGTCGATATGGGCGGAGGTAATCGGGATCAGCCGTTCGGCCCCGAACACACGGCCGGTTTCGGCGACGATGCGCAGGGCCATGGAAGCGGCCTCGCCGGCGGCGCCGCGGGCGAGTTCTTCTTCCTCTCCGCTCAGCCGCATCGCCGGCCGCCCCGGTCAGACCACCCGGTCAACCCACGTTTTCGGTCAGGAATTCCAGCGTGCGGATGAGTGCGAACTTTGCGCTTTCCTCGTTGTACGAAGCGCGCGCGTCGCAGTTGAATCCGTGTCCCGCCTCATACATGAAAATCGGCACGTCGGGTCGCGCGGCGCGGATCTTGTCGACGTCCTCGGGCGGGATCACCGGGTCCTCGGCGCCGAAATGCAGCATCACCGGCGCTTGCGGCGTTTCCTCCAGGAACTCGACGATCTGGCCGCCGTAATAACCGACCGACGGCAGGCCGAGCCGCGTGGCCGCGAGCCAAGCCACCGAGCCGCCCCAGCAATACCCGATCGCGCCGGTCTTGCCGGCGTCCGCTATCGCCGCGGCGGCGGCGGCGACATCGCGGATTGCCCTGTCCCAGTCGAGACCTGCCATGACCTCGCGGCCCTTGGCGATGCCCTCGGTGTTGTATTCGAGCTCGACGCCCCGTTCGACGCGGTCGAACATCGCGGGTGCTATGGCGGCGTAGCCGGATTCGGCAAAGCGGTCGCAAACGCTGCGGATGTGCGGGTTGACGCCGAATATCTCCTGAATCACCACCAGCCCGCCGCGCGGCGCGTCGGCGGGGTCGGCCCTGTAGGCGGACAGTTCGTGCCCGTCCTCGGCGGTGAGCGTGATCGTCTGGCCCATTCGTTCGTCCTCCCCTTCGCGCCCGCGCCTTATACGTTGAATCGGAACAGTATCACATCGCCGTCGCGAACCACGTAATCCTTTCCTTCCTGGCGCATTTTCCCCGCTTCCTTGGCGCCCTGCTCGCCGCCGCGGGCGATGAAATCGTCGTAGGCGATGGTTTCGGCGCAGATGAAGCCGCGCGCGAAGTCGGTATGGATGGTGCCGGCCGCGTCGCGCGCGCTTGTGCCGCGCGGGGCGGTCCAGGCGCGGGTCTCCTTGGGTCCCGAGGTGAAGAACGTGATCAGGCCCAAAAGGTCGTAGCCCGCGCGCTTGACGCGGTCGAGACCGGCCTCCCGCAGGCCGATGGTCTCTAAGAACGCGGTTTTCTCCTCGGCGTCGGCGAGTTGCGCGATTTCGGCCTCGATGGCGGCGGAAACCACGACGCACCCCGCGCCCTCGGATTTCGCCTTGTCCTCCACCCGGGCCGAGAGTTCGTTGCCGGCCGCGGCCGAGCCCTCGTCGACGTTGGCGATGTACATGACCGGCTTGGCGGTGAGCAGCTGCAACTGGCGGAACTCCTTGCGCCGCTCGGCCGGTATATCGGCCTCGCGCGCGGGCGTGCCGTCGCGCAGCGCCGCCGCCGCCGGCTCCATCGCCGCCAGCAGCGCCTTGGCCTCCTTGTCGCCGCCCTTGGCGCGCTTGGCGGCGGCGGCGATGCGGCGCTCGAGCGATTCGAGATCGGCGATCATCAATTCGGTTTCCACCGTCTCGGCGTCGCGCAGCGGATCGATCGTGGCCTCGACGTGGGTCACGTCGCCGCCCTCGAAGCAGCGCAGCACGTGTGCCACGGCGTCGACCTCGCGAATGTGCGAAAGGAACTGGTTGCCGAGCCCTTCGCCCCGGCTCGCGCCCTTGACCAGCCCGGCGATGTCGACGAAGTCGATCTGCGTCGGGATCGCCTTTGGCGTTCCGGCGATCCCGTGGATGGCATAAAGGCGCGTATGCGGCACCGCAACCCTTCCGACATTGGGCTCGATCGTACAGAAGGGATAGTTCGCCACCTCGGCGGCCTGGGTCGCGGTCAGGGCGTTGAACAGCGTGGATTTGCCGACGTTGGGCAGGCCGACGATGCCGCAGCTAAAGCCCATTCGAATCCTTGGCGGAGGCGGCGCCGATGCTCTCGCGC
>CBDVDY010000095.1:0-10071 GCA_965372875.1 uncultured Alphaproteobacteria bacterium
CAGCCACGCCGCCGCCGGCCAGACCAGCGCCGCCATGATTGCGGCCGATCCCAGGATGCGCGGCAGGCGGCGGGCGAGTTGCGCGTCGATCTCGAGAAACCCGCGCCGCCGCAGCGCCAGCCACAGGAGCGCGACGTTGAGCCAGGCGGCGGCCGCGGTGGCGATGGCGATGCCGACATGGGCCAGCGGCCAGACCAGCGCCAGGCTGAGCACGATATTGGCGGCGACGCTGGCGGCGGCGAACTTGACCGGGGTCGCGGTGTCCTGGCGGGCGAAGAAGCCGGGCGTCAGCACGCGCAGCAGCACGTAGGCCGGCAGCCCGGCGGCAAAGGCGGCCAGCGCCGCCGCCGTGGCCGCCGCGTCGCCCGTCGAGAAGCGGCCGTACTGGAACATCACCGTGACCACCGCGTCCGGGATCACAAGCAGCGCGGCGGCGGCGGGCAGCGTCAGCAGCATGGAAATCTCGATCGCCCGGTTGTGCACCTGCATCGCCGCCCCGGGGGCGCTTTGCAGTTTGCGCGACAGGTCGGGCAGGAGTGCGGTGCCGATGGCAATGCCGATGACGCCCAGCGGGAACTGATAGACCCGGTCGGCGAAGTAGAGGTACGACACCGCGCCCGGGATGAAGGTGGCGATGATCGTGCCGATCAACAGGTTGATCTGGGTCACGCCGGCGCCGATCACGCCGGGCGCCATCAGCCGCATCAGCCGGCGCACGTCGGGCGTGAGCCGGGGCCGCGGCAGGCGCGGCGCCAGACCGGCCCGCCGGCAGGCCACCGCCAGCCACACGAACTGGCCGATGCCGGCCGCCGCCACGCCCCAGGACAGGAGATGCCCGGGCGTTTCGAACCAGGGCAGGGCGACGACCAGCCCGGCGATCAGGATCACGTTCAACAAGACCGGTGCCGCGGCGGCGGCGGCGAAACGGTAGATCGAATTCAACATGCCGCTCAGCATCGCCACCAGCGCCATGCACAACAGGTAGGGCAGCGTGATGCGCGTGAACAAAACGGCGAGATCGAAGATTTCCGGATCGTCGGTGAAGCCTGGTGCGATCGCCAGCATCAGCCACGGCATGAAGATCTCTGCGGCGACGGTGAAAACAACGATCGCGGTCAGCAGCACCGCCAGGCTCTGGCCGGCGAAGGCCAGCGCCGCCGGCCGGCCCTCGTCCTCCAGCCGGCGCGAGAACATCGGCACGAAGGCGGCGGTGAAGGCGCCCTCGGCGACCAGGCGGCGGAACAGGTTGGGAAAGCGGAAGGCGACGACGAAGGCCTCGACCACGCCGGTGGCGCCCAAATAGCGCGCGATCAATATGTCGCGCGCGAAGCCGAGCACCCGGCTCGCCATGGTGTAAAGGCCGACCGTGGCGGAAAAGCGTAAAAGCGCCATCAGGGCCGAGGTTTAATGGATGCGCGCACGCCGGTGAAGGGGAAAGATGCGGGCCTAGGTAGCAAACGCTACGTGAGTTCGCTGCCGAACGCCGGATCGGTCCATGCCGGTTATCCGCGTGCGTCTCGCCGGGGACCACGGCGTATGTCGACGAAGGCGCGTTGGGACGCCCCGCAAGGGAAGTGTGATACGCGATGCAGGCGCATTCTGTTTCGCGGAAATGAAAGGGATATTCGCAGCGGTCCTAGGGAGAAATATATTAAGTCTTTGAATTTAGAGTCTAATTAACCCGTTGATTCGTCAGTATGAATCATCTATCCTCCCCGAAAGTGAGATTGGTAGGGGAGCCTTGGGGATGAATGTGGTCGCAATCGTCGATGACAACGCACTAGGTGATGAAGTGCGTGACCGGCTCCGAGATATCATCGAGAAAAAATCCGTATTGAAGGGTAATTTTGATCTGGCTTCGGGGGGGTCAAGCGACATTTTCTTTCAAATGAAGGAAACATTGTTAGACCCCGAGGGGCTCGATCTTGCTGCGAAAATGACGCTCCAGATCATAGACAAGATTCCAGATGTCGGCGCCGTTGGAGGATTGGAGCTTGGGGCCTGCCCAGTGGTCACCGCCATTTGCCTCAAAAGCCTGGCCGGTCGCCCGCTGGCCGGTTTCTACGTAAGAAAGGAAAGAAAGAAACGCGGCGCAAGAGAGTTAATCGATGGCCCGGTCGTTCGCGGCTCCAACGTGGTTATCTTGGACGATGTTACGACGAAAGGTGGCTCCGTTTTGCAAGCCGTTCGCGTCGTCCGCGAAGAATTGGGCTGCAAAGTCGTGGCAGTCATCACGGTTGTTGACCGGGAGCAAGGCGCAAAAGAAGCCTTGGCCAAGGAGGGGCTTGAACTAACCCCGCTGTTTGTAATGAGCGAATTTAAAGGGTAGCAAAAATAGCACTCTCGCTACCAGCGCAAAGCCTAAAATCCGAGTATTTGAAGCAGACCGCCGCCGATACATTGGTCGGCGCCGATGTCTTTGATCGGCTCGCCGTCCGGGCTGCGCGATGCGTGAAAGAGCTGGACGGGCCGCGAAAGGTGGTCGCCTATTCCCTACTTATGTTTTTCCGCTCTGCCGCATATGATTTTTCCGACCGGGCAGTGTCGTCAAGTGAAGCATCGGCATTCCAATCCGCATTCCATCAACCTGTGCTTAAAGCAATCGAATACATGCAACTTAGCGACGCCGATCCCACTCAGTTAATAACAATTTGCCTGCCGGTAGTAGTGGCCCACCAATCAACCATGCCTATCTGACCGGCATCACACGGGAAAGATAGGCACCCTCACTCCGCCGGCGCCTCGGCGGCGGTTTTCGCCCTCTCCGCGGCGGCGCTCTCCGCCCCCTCCTCCTGGGCCGGGGCCAGCGCCTCCAGCACCCGCTCGCGGATCTGCTCGAGCTTTTGCTCGCGCTCGATCTTCATGCCGAAAACGTCCTTGACGTAGAACACGTCGACCACGCGCTCGCCGTAGGTCGAGATCTTGGCGCTGGCGATCTGCAGGCCAAGCTCGGTGAGCGCCCGCGTCACCTCGTACAGCAGCCCCGGCCGGTCGCGGCCGTTGACTTCGATCAGCGTGTGGGTGGCGCTCGCCTTGTTGTCGATCAGCACCCGGGGCGCCACCTGGAAGACCCGGGCGCGCTTGGGCAGGGTCTCGCGGCCCGCCAGTTCGCCGCGCGGCCGGAGCTGGCCGCTGAGGCTTTTTTCGATCTGGCCGGTCAGGCGCGTCAGGCGTTCCGGGCGGTCGAAGGCGCCGCTCTCGGAATCCTGGACCCAGAAGATGTCGAGCGCCTTGCCGTTGGTCATGGTGAAAATCTTGGCGTCGACGATGTTGGCGCCCGAAAGCGCCATCGCCCCGGCGATCTGCGAAAACAGGCCCGGGTGGTCCGGCGTGTAGACGGTGATCTCGGTGATCGCGCGGGCGGCGTCGACCCTGGTGTCGATGGCCAGCGGCTTGTCCTCCCGCTCCGCTTCGCGCACCAGCGCGGCGTGGCGAACGTGGGTCGCGTCGTCCAGCGACAGCCAGTAGGGCGGGTAGCCGAGCGCGAAGTGGGCGTCCCGTTCGGCCTCGCTCCAGCCGTCGAGGTTTTCGCCAAGCGCCGCCCGCGCCGCCTCCACCCGTTCGGCGATGCGCTCGCCGGCGGGGCTGCCCGACATCGCCTCTTCGGCGCGGTAGTACAGCTCGCGCAAGAGCGTCGCCTTCCAGCCGTTGAATACGTTCGGCCCGGTCGCCCGCATATCGGCCACGGTCAGCACCAGCAGGAGACGCAGCCGCTCGGGCGATTGCACCAGATCGGCGAAGGCGTTGACCGTCGTGGGATCGTCGATGTCGCGCTTCTGGGCGGTGTCGCTCATCGCCAGATGGTGCAGCACCAGCCACGACACGGTCTCGGTCTCCTCGGCGTCGAGCCCCAGCCGCGGCGCCAGCTTCCGCGCCACCTCGGCGCCCAGTTCGGAATGGCTGCCGCCCCGCCCCTTGGCGATATCGTGCAGGAAAACCGCCAGGTACAACACCCGCCGCGAGATCACCTTGGAGACGATCTCGGACGACAGCGGATGGTCCTTCTTCAGCTTGCCCGCCTCGATCCCGTGCAGGATGCCGATGGCCCGGATCGTGTGCTCGTCGACGGTATAGACGTGATACATGTCGTACTGCATCTGCGCCATGACGCGGCCGAAATCGGGAATAAACCGGCCGAGAACGCCGGCCTCGTTCATGCGCTTGAGCGCGACTTCCGGCTCCTTCGGCGAGGTCAGAATTTCCAGGAACAGACGGTTGGCCTCGGCGTCCGCGCGCAGCTTGCCGTTGACCCGCTTGATATCCCGCGTGATGCGCCGCAAAGCCTGGGGATGGACGTCGAAATCGTGCGCCTGCGCCGTGTGGAAGAGCCGGATAAAGTTGACCGGATCGTCCGAAAACGCGCGCTCGTCCTTGATGTTCAGCCAGCCGCCCTCGACCAGGAAGCCCTCCACCTCGCGCCTCCGGCCGGTCAGCCGGGCCAGGCTGAGGCGCGGCTTGCGGCGATGCTCGGCCTCCAGCGCGGCGCAGAAGATGCGCGTCAGATCGCCGACATCCTTGGCGATCAGGAAATAGTACTTCATGAAGCGCTCGACGCCGCTGAGCCCGGCGTGGCCCGAATAGCCCATGCGGTCGCCGATCTTGGGCTGCAGGTCGAAGGCGAGCCGTTCCTCCACCCGGCCGGACAGGAAATGCAGGTGGCAGCGCACGGTGACGAGAAATTCGTGCGCCTTGCCGAAGCGCGCGGCTTCCTTGGCCGAGAACACGTTGCGGCTCACCAGATCGCGCGCGTCGTCCACGCGATAGAGGTACTTGGCGATCCAGTAGAGCGTCTGAAGGTCTCTGAGCCCGCCCTTGCCCTCCTTGATGTTGGGCTCCAGCACGTAGCGCGAATCGCCCATGCGCTGGTGGCGCGCGTCGCGCTCGGCGAGCTTGGCCTCGACGAATTCGATGCCGGACCCGGTCGAAATGTCGTCCAGGAACCGGCGCCTGAGATCCGCGAAAAGCGCCGTGTCGCCCCACAGATACCGCGCTTCCAGAAGCGCGGTGCGGATCGTCAAATCCTTGCCGGCCATGCGGATGCATTCGTCGACCGAGCGCGTCGCGTGGCCGACCTTGAGCCCCAGATCCCACAGCATGTAGAGCATGTATTCGACCACCTGCTCGGTGTGCGGCGTCGGCTTGTAGGTCAGCAGGAACAGGAGATCGAGGTCGGAGTAGGGGGCGAGCTCGCCGCGCCCGTAGCCGCCCACCGCGACGATGGCCTGACGCTCGCCCGAGGTGGGATTGGCCAGCGGGTAGGCGCGCTCGAAGGCGAAGTCGTACAGCACGCGGATGATCTGGTCCATCAAGAGGGTGTTGGCGGCGAGCACCTCCGAGCCCTGGCCGCCGGCCTCGAAACGGCGGCGGATTTCGGCCCGCCCGGCGGCGAGCGAGTCCTTGAGGCAGGCCAGGATGCGGGCGCGCGCCTGCCCCGGCGTCGCCTCGCGGTCACCGGCGATCTCGTCGATGCGCTGGATCAACTCCCGCCGGTCGATGATCGCGCGCTGGTTCTCGATTGGCTGCATTGTTGCCTAAATGTGCCCGATTACGGCCAAGGGCAAGCGTCCGCCGCCGCCCGAAGGTGTCGAATATAGCCGCTCGCGCGGCGGAACACGGCAAAAATCGCCCGCCGCGGACGATGCGGGACTCGATCCTGCCGGCGCCTACTCGCCGGCCAACGATTTGAGTTTATAGAGCAGCTCCAGCGCCGTCTTGGGCGTGAGCTCGTCGGGGTTGATGTCCGCCAGCGCCGCTTCCGCGGGCGAGGGCTCGGCCGGCCCGGCGGTTGCCGGCGGTGCCGCGGTGAAGAGCGGCAGATCGTCGACCAGCCGGCTCAGCCCGCCCGACTGCTCCCCGGCCTCCAGGGTTTCCAGGACTTGTTCCGCGCGCGCGACGACGGCGCCGGGCAGGCCCGCGAGCCGGGCCACGTGGATGCCGTAGGAACGGTCGGCGGCGCCGGGCGCCACCTCGTGCAGGAAGATCACCTCGCCCCGCCATTCCTTGACCCGCATGACGTGGCAGGAAAGCGCTTCCAGCGTCTCGGTGAGCGAGGTGAGCTCGTGATAATGCGTGGCGAACAGCGTCCGGCAGCGATTTTCCTGGTGCAGATGCTCGAGCGTGGCCCAGGCGATCGAGAGGCCGTCGAAGGTGGCGGTGCCGCGGCCGATCTCGTCGAGAATCACCAGCGCCCGCTCGCCCGCCTGGTTGAGGATGGCGGCGGTCTCGACCATCTCGACCATGAAGGTCGAGCGCCCGCGCGCCAGATCGTCGGCCGCGCCGACGCGCGAGAACAGCCGGTCGACGATGCCGATATGGGCGCTCTCGGCCGGCACGAACGAGCCGATCTGCGCCAGGATGGCGATCAGCGCGTTCTGCCGCAGGAACGTGCTTTTGCCCGCCATGTTGGGGCCGGTGACCAGCCACAGCCGGCGCTCGCGGCCGAGATCGCAATCGTTGCCGACGAAGGGCTCGTCCTGCGTGGCCTCGACCACCGGGTGGCGGCCGCCCCGCACGACGAAGGCGAGGCCGTCGTCCACTCGAGGCCGGACGTATCGTCGCTCGATGGCGAGCTCGGCCAGCCCCAGCGCCACGTCCAGCGCCGCCAGCGACGCTGCCGCGATTGCGATCGGCTCGGCCCGCGCCGTCACCTCGCCCACCAGATCGGCGAACAGCTGCAACTCCAACGCCAGCGCCTTGTCGGCGGCGCGGCCGATGCGCTCCTCCAACTCCGACAGTTCGACCGTGGTGAAGCGCCCGGCGTTGGCCATGGTCTGGCGGTGGATGTAGGGGCCGCCTTCGGTCATCAGCTTGTCGGCGTGGCCGGCGCCGACCTCGACGAAATAGCCGAGCACGTTGTTGTGCCGGATCTTCAGCGAGGTAACACCGGTCTCCTGGCGCGCCCGCGCCTCGAGATTGGCGATCAGCCGCCGGCTCTCATCGCGCAGCGTGCGCTGCTCGTCGAGCGCCGGCGCATAATTCTTGGCGATAAAGCCGCCGTCGCGCGCCAGGTGCGGCGGCTCGGGATCGAGCGCCCGGGCCAGCCGGTCGATCAGCGATTGGTGTTCGCCCAGGCCGCGCGCGCGGGCCGCTATGCCCTCGGGCGGGCCGCCGGCGGCGTCTTCCTTCGCGGCGGCGGCGTCGAGCGCCGATTTGATCTCGCCGGCGCGATCGAGGCCGACGCCGATGGCGGCAAGATCGCGCGGACCGCCGCGTCCCAGCGTCAGGCGGGAGAGGGCGCGTTCGATATCCGGGCAGCGCTTGAGCGCGTCGCGCAGATCGGCGCGCAGGCGCTCGCCTTCTCCGAAGAACGCCACCATGTCGAGGCGCCGGGCGATTTCCGCCGGCGCGGTAAGCGGCGCCGCCAGGTGGGCGGATATGAGCCGCGCCCCGCCGCCGGTCACGGTCCGGTCGATGACGGCAAGCAGGCTGCCGCGCCGCTCGCCCGAAAGATTGCGGGTGAGCTCGAGATTGCGCCGCGTCGCCGCGTCGATCTCCATCGCCGCGCCCGGCGCCAGGCGCCGGGGCGGGGCGAGGCGCGGCATGTGCCCCTTTTGCGTGAGCTGCAGATAATCGACCAGCGCCCCGGCGGCGGCCAGCTCGGCGCGGCCGAACACGCCGAAGGCGTCGAGCGCCTTTACCCCGTACAGCGCCTCGAGCCGCCGGCGCGCGTTCTCGCTGTCGAAACGCGCCGCCGGCATCGGCGTCAGCGCCGCCTTCCAGTCGGCGAACAGCTCGTAAAACTCGGGCCGCTCGAGAATCCGCTCGGAGAGGATGATTTCACCGGGCTCGATGCGCGCCAGGGCCGCGCCCAGGCCGGATTCCGCCGCTTCCTCGACGCAGAAATCGCCGGTCGACATATCGAGCCAGGCCAGCCCCAGCGCCCCTCCGGCCTCGGCCAGCGCCGCCAGATAATTGTGCTGGCGGGCGTCCAGGAGCGTGTCCTCGGTCAGCGTTCCGGGCGTGACCACGCGCACCACGTCGCGCGCGACCAGCGTCTTGCCGCGCCGCCTCCTTGCCTCGGCCGGGTCCTCGACCTGTTCGCAGACGGCGACCCGGAACCCCTTGCGGATGAGCCGCGCCAGATAGCCCTCGGCGGCGTGAACCGGCACGCCGCACATGGGGATGTCCTCGCCCTTGTAGCGGCCGCGCTTGGTCAGCGTGATGTCGAGCGCCTCGGCCGCCTTGGCCGCGTCCTCGAAGAACAGCTCGTAGAAATCGCCCATGCGGTAAAACAGGAGGCAGTCGGGATGGGCGCGCTTGACCTCGAGAAATTGGGCGATCATCGGCGAGGCGGCCTCGCCCGGCCTCGCCGCGCGCCGGCCCGTGGCGGCGGGAGGTGCGGCGTCCGGCGGCGGCACGGGCCGGGCGCCGTCCCCGCCCGCCTCGCCGCCCGCGCCATTTGCCGTCAGTGGTTCGTCGCTCATCGCCGATGACGTTAGCACAAGAGCGCGCGGCGTCACTATGCGCGGGGTCCCGCGCCCCCACTATCCGCATTTCATTGTGCGGCGCAACATTCGCTTTGACCGCGTACACCCGTAGGCGTAGCCTTTAATTTCGCTGATTTCTCATCATATTACGGAGTTACCGGGACTGGCGGCCCGATCCCGTCTCCCGCGCGGAAGGAGCGCAAAACACCATGGACGACACATCCCGACAGGTCACCGACGAAGAGGCGCTGTTGATGCACGCCATGGGCCGGCCGGGCAAGCTCGAGATCGCGCCGACCAAGCCGCTCACCACCGCGCGCGACCTATCGCTTGCCTATTCGCCCGGGGTCGCCGCGCCCGTGCTGCGGATCGCCGAGGATCCGTCGCTGGCCTACGACTACACCGACAAGGGCAACATGGTCGCGGTCATCACCAACGGCTCGGCGATCCTCGGGCTGGGCGATCTGGGCGCGCTCGCGGCCAAGCCGGTGATGGAAGGCAAGGCGGTGCTGTTCAAGCGCTTTGCCGACGTCGACGCGATCGATTTGGAGGTCGATACCCACGACGTCGACGAATTCGTCAACTGCGTGCGTTTCCTGGGAGCCGGATTCGGCGGCATCAATCTCGAGGACATCAAGGCGCCGGAATGCTTCATCATCGAGCAGCGGCTCCGCGAACACCTCGACATTCCCGTCTTCCACGACGATCAGCACGGCACCGCGATCATCGCCGCGGCCGGGCTGTTGAACGCGCTGCAACTCACCGGGCGCGACATCGAGACCAGCACGATGGTGGTGAACGGCGCGGGCGCGGCCTCGATCGCCTGCGTGGAGTTGATCAAGAGCATGGGCATGCCGCACGACAACGTCCTGATCTGCGACACCAGGGGCGTCATCTACAAGGGCCGCGAAGACGGCATGAACCAGTGGAAATCGGCGCACGCGGCCGAGACCGAGCGGCGCACGCTGGAACAGGCGATGGCCGGCGCGGACATCTTTTTCGGCCTGTCGGCGGCGGGCGCGGTGAGCAAGAAGATGGTCGCCGCGATGGCGGACAAGCCGATCATCTTCGCCATGGCCAACCCGGACCCGGAAATCACGCCCGAGGAGGTGCGCGAGGTGCGCAACGACGCGATCGTCGCCACCGGCCGCTCGGACTATCCGAACCAGGTCAACAACGTGCTCGGCTTTCCCTATATCTTCCGCGGCGCGCTGGACGTTCGCGCCTCGACCATCAACGACGCGATGAAGATCGCGGCGGCCGAGGCGCTGGCCGCGCTGGCCCGCGAGGACGTGCCCGACGAAGTCGACGCCGCCTATGCCGGTCAACGGCTGCGCTACGGCCCGGACTACATCATCCCGGTGCCCTTCGACCCGCGCCTGGTGGTCGCCGTGCCGATGGCGGTGGCGCGGGCGGCCATGGACAGCGGCGTCGCGCGCAAGCCGATCATCGACGAGGAGGCCTACCGCAACCGGCTCTCGGCCCGGCTCGACCCGACGGCCGGCAGCCTGCAACGCATCTTCGAGGCGGTGCGCGCCGAGCCCAAGCGCGTGGTCTTCGCCGAGGGCGAGGAGGAACACACCATCCGCGCGGCGCTGATCTTCCGCAACAGCGGCTACGGCACGCCGGTGCTGATCGGCCGCGA
>CBDVDY010000096.1:0-10061 GCA_965372875.1 uncultured Alphaproteobacteria bacterium
ATGCGAACTGGAATTAATAAAAATATCCCCGGGATTTTCCACGGGAATTGCCTGGTCGCAAAACTCCCACCCGCCCCGGCCGGGCCCGGCCGCCGGCGCCTATGCCGTCCGCCGGGCGGCCGCCTCGGCCTGGCGCCCGGCCCATTCCAGCCAGGCCGCGTCCACCGCCCGCAGCGCCGCGACCTCCCACGGCTGGAGGGCCACGCCGGCCAGCGCCGCCCAGTCCGCGATGTCGCGGTAGCCGATCGGCACCGGGCCCGTCAGTCCCCCGGCGCCGCCGCCGCGGGCGGCGTGGAGTTCGAGGAACCAGGCCCAGACATGCTCCGCCGCCGGCCACAACTCGGGCGCCTCGGCGAGCTGGCGCGGCGTCCGGCCGGTCTGGCGCCGGACCTGCTCGAGATGGTCGCGCAGCGTGCCGCCGCCGGTCTGGGGCGCGGCCAGCGCGAAGGCCTGGCGGGCGAAGCCGGCGAGGTTGCCGATCAGCTGCTGATAAAATTTGCCCGGTCGGCGATGAACGCCTCCGCCTGTTCGCGGATCCAGGGCAGCCGGGCGAACAGCCGGCGGGCGTTGGCCGGCGTGCAGTCGAGCGTCTCGCCGTCCATCACCACGCCGCGCCACGAGAGCGTGCAGCGGACCAGGATCTCGAGCAGCTCGACGTCGGTCTCGTCGGCCGTCATCGGCGTCCGCCGGGCCACGGCAAGCCGCCGGTTGGCCGCCTCGCGGGTGGCCTGTCGGTAGGCGTCGGAATCGCTGCCGGCCAGCGTCAAGGTGATCTCGTTGCCGGCCGAATCCAGCAGCGGCAGGTCGCTCGCCGGGTGGCGCAGCGGCAACCGTGCGCCCTCGTTGGCGGCCGAAAGCGTATCCAGGCTCGAGAGGTCGAGGCCGTTGCCCGGGTTCTTGGCGCCCACCACCACCGCGGCGGCGGCCCTGGCGTCTTGCGCTTCGATCTTCGGTTTTTGATTCATTGCTATCTCCCTGGGAAAAAATGCGCCGGAAGGGACGGCCATAACCGCCCAATCCGGCGCGAGGCGCGCGGGGTGGGGTTCGGCGCGCGCTAGGGGTTGGATCGCTCGATGATGATGTTGCTTGCGTCGGTCGTGTCGTAGAGCGCCTGGAACGGCAGGCTCACGGTGATGGAGTCCTGGCCGTCCACCGGGATCGAGGCGCCGGTGTACTTGATGCGCGGCAGCGTGAACTTCAGGTGGTTGGTGCCGTCGGGATCATCGAGCTTGAAGTCGAGCTTGGACTCGGTTTCGTTGACGAACTTGTCGAGCAGCGACGCGTCCTCGAAATAGGCGGTCATGGTGCCCGTGACGTTGGAGCGGCCGAGCACCAGTTCGGGCGTCGTATCGGCGCCGATCACCTGCGCCGGGTTGATCCCGTTGTCGACGCTGAGCTCGATGCCGGTGACGGTGGCGATCGCCGAGCCGCCTTCGTTCAGCGTGCCCGAGAAGCTGTCGAGCGGCCCGTTGGTCGGAGCCGCGGTCGGCGTGGCGTCGAGGGTGGTGGCGCTTACGGTCATGTTCTGCCCGAGCACGCCCACCGAACCGGTGACGATGGCGTTGGGCGAGACCGACAGGCTCAGCGTGTTGGCCGAGCAACCGGTGAACACCTGGTACTGGGCGATGTCGGTGAAGCGGCGCTCGATGCTGAAGCTGCGGGACGTGGTGCCCGCCTTGAGCGTCTGGGCGGTCGGCGCGGTGTCGGTCGACCAGGTGCCGCCCAGTACGGCCTCGAGGAAATCGTCGAAGCCGCCGTGCGCGAGTTCGAAATTGATGTCGCCGGTCACCGACCGCATGCCGTGCCGGAACTCGCCGATCTGGCGATCCTCGCGCAGTTCCTCGGACTGGAAACCTTCCTTGCCGAGCTCGACGGTCGAGCCGGTTACCCGGAGTGCTATCATCGTCGGCGTGCCGGGGGTGGTTCCAAAGGTGCTTTCGGCAACGTAGGTGATGCCCGACCGTGCTCCTGTCGCAATTGCCATGGAAAAATCCTCCTGTGACAAGGTCTGACTTACGTGGCGGGGTTGCTCCGCGGCGCGCCGAATTAACTCGGGCCGCGCGCCCGCCGGTGCCACGTGGATGACCGGGCGGACAAGTTCGTCGATCCACCGGCCCAGCCGGCGGACCGTCCGGCGGGTGAAATCAGCGAAAAATTGGAGGCATCACCGGTGCGACGCGGGCCGGTCCGCGACAAATTCAATCGTCCGGTCGGCCCGCGCCCGTGCCTCGGGAGACGAAGGCACGCACGCGGTAAGCGCTGGTGCAGTCGACGCCGACCGCGCGGCATTCGGTCAGGCGTTATCGGTGTAGGCAACAAAGCCAATAGAGACCGGCGTGACATACCAGTTGAAGGTTGCGACGGTTTCATCCCGTGCCTGGCCCGGCCACGCCCGTTCGGTGCTTAGCGTGACCGTACCCGAGGTGAGATCGGTTCCCCGTTTGAATTGGCTGACCAGGCCGTCGATCTTTGTCATCGACGTGGTAGTGCCGCCATCTACCGGCTCCATGACATCGACAAGGAAGGTGCCGCGTTGCACGTTCTTGGCGGTGTCGCCCGATCCGGCGGCCTCCGACTTATCCATCACCAGCACCGCGCGCAGCCACGCGGTCGAGGCATTGGGAGGCGTGTAAGTGGAATTCTCATAGTCGACATTGCTGGCCTGATAGGCCGCAAGTTGCGCTTCCAGCGCGGCGCGAATGTCCTTGAACGTGGTCGCCATATGCATCCCTTTCGGTGTATCGGATCAGGATTTCGGTCCGCCAGATCGCCGGCAACGCGGCCGACCAAGAAAGGGTCATGTCGTCCCGACGGTCGCGAACCAGAGCGGCTTAAACGGAACAAATGCCGTCCGCGGCAATTGGCTATACTTTCGCCACCGTGCAGGAAGCGCCGTTGACAAGGGCCGCGTCCTCGACGCTCGGCGTCAGAGCCGTAACCTCGGCGGAGATCAGATCAAATCGACCAGGGTCCCAGACGCGCACGCAGGTGCTGGCAAATCTTCGCGATCGATGCCACCGGATTGGCGAATGGGAAATGTGGTCGCGCCACGCGAAGCGCGGGCAAATGCGCGGGCTGGAAAGCCGCGCGGTGTTGTATCGATACTTGAAGGAGCGGCACGCCGATGTCGGAGCGGCCTCGCCCGGGATGCGCGCAACGAAAAACCCGCGACCGATCGGCGCGGGTTTCGGAATTCGTCGGCACCAGTCCTAAGCACCAACATCAGCGTGGCGGGTTTCTACCGACCGCTTTCCCCAATGTCAAGAAAAATCGCACGACCGCCATGCGAGAACGATCGCGGCGCTGGTTACGCGGTGCGTCCCGCTATTCGAAGCGCCGGTTCCGATTGCTAACTGGCCCCGTCACCATTGCCTGCGAAATCGGTCCTTCACCGCGATTTTTTTCGAGAGTTACTTTGTTTCCCACGTGCCGTCCGGCGATCTAGGATTTGGTTCGGTTCCGGAGTGAGCCAACCCGCGATTTCGGCGTACCGCTGCAGCGCCGCCCGCAGATGCTTCGAGGCGGAGCCATTTCTCATGGCCTGTTTTCGTTCGATATCGTGCAGGCTGTGGCCATCCACGACCACGTCGATCGTTAACTCGAGCAAGGCCACGGACCCGTACCGCGAATTCTCCATTTCGTCGGCCCACGGTTTGTAATGATCATAGTACAGTCGAGCCAATCGCTCCGGCATACGCTCAATAGGCTGACGGTATGGCCCTGTCTGGCGGAGGCTCATTCGACCTGATTCGAGCGGAGTTCCTTTAGACGTAAGTCCGCTAACGAGCGCTTGGAATACGTCGCGAAGCTCGTCCGCGGCTAATAGATGCTCGTGATCCAGAGTCCCGCGACGTAACATCTCCAAGATTGAATCGGGCTTGAGCTTGGCGACGGTTTCCGGTGTCGGGAGATCTCCGATACCAGGATTGTAGTGGTCGGCCGACTTGTATCGCTCGAGCAGTTCAGTCAGCGAAGCGACCTGATTGCCTGCTTTTGTCCGGTCAATCGAGGTTTCGGCCGTATCACCTTCTCGCGCGAGCGCGTTCCTCAAGCGAGCTACCTGACGGCGAAAGTCCCGCGAACCGATGTGCGCCAGTCCGGCTCTGCATATGTCTACAACGATATGAAACTGATTGGTTGCCATTTCGCACCTCATTCATTTTTGTGCTCTGTTTGCCGCCTGAATCTCCGAACAACACATCGATGACCGGACCGATTCCTGGATTTTCGTCAAGAATCCACCAGACGATCGGTCTGCTGCCTCGAGATACAATGTTCATGAAATGCTGGTTCAGCGCACAGTTAGAGATGGTCTCCTGCCTAGCGGACCTGGCACTCCCCCAGTCCACATAGAAAGAAAACGTAACCCCGGGCTGAACTAACTAAGGATCGCCAGCGTGGCACGTTGGCGGGATATGAAACTATTGTGACGCGTCTGTCGCAGGCCGCCATGGAAGCATCTGCTCACACGAATGCATATGACGTCCCAAGGACATACTCTCTATGCGGGTAATTGTTTGATCTTATCTACTTATTGGATTGTAATCATAGATTGAACTTCCACCCAAATTGGCCAGCATTTACTTTCGTATATGGTCGCTTTCCCGTTGTCAAGTTTGTATTTCCGCAAAAGTATTAGAAGTTAATAATTTCATTATATAAGATATGGAATCTCATTATACAAATTAAATCATATTTCTTATAATGTACTATAGGTAATGTGCTATAGTTTTTCATGACTATTATATGTTTTTATTTCGTTTTTTTGGATCGCGACAAATTGGCGAGTCCAAGTTTGTTCAAATCAACCGGTTTGAGAGCAGGGAACCGAGCAGCCACGGCCGCCGTACCGTGGCCACGACACCCTTGGACATCAAGAGGCCGCACCTTAAAGATGCAGCCTCTTGCAAACCCTAGCGGACATAGACAGGTTAACGGCTGACCAATCGCAGCCCTCGCGATAGCGTCGGCGTATGCGGCCGCTCTCCTATCGCCGTCATCGCATTCCGCCCCTGATCATCCAGCACGCAACCTGGCTCTACCTATGATTCACGCTCAGCTATCGGGACGTCGAGGAGCTGCTGGCGGAACCAGGGATCGACGTTGCCAACGAGACGATCCGGCGGTGGGCGCTGAAGTTTGGACGCCTCCATGCCCAGCGGCTTCGAAGGTCGAGACTGAAACCCGATGATCGATGGCGCCTCGACGAGATGTTCGTCACAATCCGCGGCAATCCGATGAATCCGTGGCCTGCCGTGGATGGCGAAGGTGAGGTTTTGGATTTCTTGATCCAGTCCAGGCGTGGCAAGGCCGGCGCGTTGTAGTTGATGCGCAAACTCCTGAAGACACATGGTTTCGCACCACGATTTGCCGTCACCGACGAACCGCGATCCTACGCTTGGGCTTTCAGGGAACTTGGACTGTCGGCGCGGCACGAGAAGGGATTGAGGAAGAACAATCGAGCCGAGAACTCTCATCGGCCGGTCCGACGACGAGAACGTCAAACGCGGCGCTTCAAATCTCCCGGATCGGCGCAGCGCTTTCTTTCGATCCACGCCGCCGTCTACAACAACTTCAACGCCCAGCGTCACCTGATTTCCCGATCCACACTCCGCACCTTCCGGGCCGAAGCAATGCGGAACCGGCACGGTGCCATCGCAAGCTGATCCGCTCTCGATCGCTGAATGCTTCGTGCGGCTGCACAAGGTAACGTGGCGGTGCCTGGCGCGGCCGCGAAAGCCCGGGAGAACGCCGTGAAGCAGGATCTTGCGCATGCCGCCAACGCTTTCGGGCATCACCCTGAAAGGCTAGGATTTCTACCCGGACGGAATTTGTAGGAAGGACGGGCGATATGGAACTCAATTTGCGTGGCAAAAAGGCGGTTGTGACCGGCGCCTCGGAAGGCATCGGCCTGGCCATCGCGCGGCAACTCGGCGCCGAAGGCTGCGATCTCCGCATCGCCGCGCGGAGCGAAGCCAAGCTCGAGTCGGCAAAGACGGAAATCGAGGCGGCGCACGGCGTTGCCGTGGAAATCTTCGCAGCCGATCTTTCCAGCGGCGCCGGTCAGAGCAAACTCGCGCAAGCCTGCGCCGGCGATACCGACATCCTGGTCAACAACGCCGGCTCGATCCCGAGCGGCAAGATTCACGAGATCGACGAGAAGACCTGGCGGGCAGCTTGGGATCTCAAGGTCTTCGGCTATATCAATCTGTGCCGGTCTTTCTACGCCGGAATGAAGGCGCGCGGCGCCGGAATCATCCTCAACGTCATCGGAAACGGCGGCGAGAAGCCGGTATCGGACTACATCGCCGGCAGCACCGGCAACGCGGCACTGATGGCCTTCACCCGGGCGCTGGGCGGCGACAGCCCGCAAGACGGCATCCGCGTCGTCGGCATCAATCCGGGGCCGGTGGCGACCGAGCGCCTTGTGCGCATGATGAGGAAGACCGCCCGCGACCGCTTCGGCGACGAAAGCCGCTTCGCGGAGTTCTACAAGCCTTTCGCCTTCGGGCGCGTCGCCAGCTCCGAGGAGATTGCGTCGATGGCCGTCTTCCTGGCCTCGGATCTTTCGGCCTACATTTCGGGGACGATCGTCACCATCGACGGCGGGATGGTGAACAAGGGGCCGCTGTTCTAGTGAGCAACTTCAAGATCGGCATCGACGTCGGCGGCACCTTCACCGATTTCCTGCTGATGGATCGGGACGGCGCGGCCGAAATCTTCAAGGTTCTGTCCACCCCCGACGACCCGTCGCTCGCCGTACTCGACGGGCTGGCGCGGATGGCTGACGCGCGCGCGCTCGACCTTGCCGGTTTCCTGGCGCGGGTCGAGATCATCGTGCACGGCACGACGGTAACCACGAACGCGGTGCTCACCGGCAACGTCGCGCGCACCGGGCTCCTGACCACGCGCGGCTTTCGCGACGCCCTGCAGATGCGCCGCGGCATCCGCGAGGAAACCTACGACAACAAAGCCAAGGCGCCGGCCCCGCTGGTGCCGCGCTGGCTGCGCCTGCCGGTGAGCGAACGTGTCAACGCCGAGGGCAAAGTCCTCGAGCAGGTGGCGATCGGCGACGTCGACCAGGCGCTGGGGCGCTTCGGCGAAAACGGCGTCGAAGCGGTCGCGATCTGCTTCATGCACGCCTACGCCAACCCGGACAACGAGAAGGTTGCGGCCGATCGGGTGGCGCGGATCATGCCCGATGCCTACCTCTCATCCTCGACCGAAATTTTGCCCCAGGTGCGCTTCTACGACCGGCTGAGCACGACCGTGCTGAACGCCGCGGTCGGGCCGATCCTGCGGCGTTATCTCGGGAGTCTGAGCAAGCGGTTGGAGCAGGCGGAGTTCGCCGGATTGCTCCTGATCATGCAGTCGAACGGCGGCGTCACCGTGCCCGAGGCCGCCACGCGCCTGGCCGCGAGCACGCTTCTGTCGGGCCCGGCGGCGGCCCCGGTCGCCGGGCTCGCCTACGGCAAGTTGCACGGAGACAACAGCTTCATAACCATCGATATGGGCGGCACCAGCTTCGATGCCTGTCTGGCCATCGACGGCGCGCCGGCGATCACCACCGACGCCCGGATCGGCAAGCTGGCCCTGGCGCTGCCCAGCCTCGAGATCAACACCATCGGCGCCGGCGGCGGCTCGATCGGGTGGGTCGATGAGGGTGGGCTGTTGCGCATGGGGCCCCAGAGCGCCGGGGCCAAGCCGGGGCCGGCCTGCTACGGGCTCGGCGGCGAGCGCCCGGCCTGCTCGGACGCCAATTTGGTCCTCGGCTACCTGAACGAGGACTATTTCGCGGGCGGCGCCATGAAGCTCGATCGCCAGGCCGCCGAGCGCGCCATCGAGACGCATCTCGCCCAGCCCCTCGGCCTCTCGCTGGTCGAGGCCGCTTTCGGCATGTACCGCATCATGAACGTCAACATGGCCTCGGGCATCCGCGAGATTACGATCCAGAAGGGTTACGATCCACGCGATTTCCCGCTGATCTGCGCCGGCGGCGCCGGCCCCGTGCACGCCTGCATGATCGCCGGCGAGCTCGAAATTTCGCGCATCGTCATCCCGCGCGAGTCTTCGATCTTCTGCGCCGCCGGCATGTTGCGCTCGGACCTCAAGCACGATTACGTCCGCAGCTACCACGTTGAATTTTCAAAAACCGCGCTCGATTCCGAACGCCTGCGCCGGGCGGTCGAGGCGATGGAGGACGAAGCGGCGGCGACGCTCGAAGCCGAAAACATCCCGGCCAGACGCCGGCGCAACCGCTACGCGCTCGATTTGCGCTATTTAGGGCAATACCACGAGGTCACGGTCGAGATCGGGCGCGGGTCCCTCGAAGGCCCGGACTTCAATGCCGTATCGGGCGCCTTCCACCGCGCCCACGACCGCCTCTATGGCTACGACCTCGAAGCCGAGGGTCAGGCGCTCGAGCTCGTCAATCTGCGCCTGACGGCGATCGGCATCACCGACAAGCCGGCGATGCCCAAGGAACGCAGGCAGGCCAAGGACCCCAAAGCGGCGCTCAAGGGAAAGCGGCCGGTCTTCCTTCCCTCCGAGATGGCTTACGCCAAAATCGCGGTGTACGATGGCGACGCTCTCCGCCATGGCAACCGGATCGCCGGGCCGGCGATCGTCGAGCAGGTCAACACCACGTTGTTCGTGCCAAGCGGCTTCACGCTCGAGTGCGATGCCTACGGCAGCTTCGTCTTGCACGCGTAAATGAGACCGGAGAGGCGATGACAGCGAGCCACACCATCGATCCGATCCTGATCTCGGTCCTGCAAAGGCGGTTGAAATCGATCACCGAGGAGATGGGGCTGACGCTGCTGCGGACGACGCGCTCGCCGATCCTCAACGAAGCGCGCGACTTCGTCACCGGGCTCTACGACGCAAGCGGCCGCATGCTCGAGCAGACCGAGTACATCCCCGTCCTCGCCTTCGCGCTGCAGCCGGTTTGCGAGCACATCATCGAGTATTTCGGCGGCGATATCTCCGACGGCGACGTGATCATCCATAACGACGTCTTTTCACGCGGCAACCAGAACGCCGACGTCGCCATATTCAAGCCGATCTTCTGGGAGGGAAAGCTCCTCGCCTGGGCCGCGTGCAAGGGGCACCAGGCGGATATCGGCGGGGCCGTCGCCGGCGGCTACAACCCCGAGGCGCGAGAAGTGTGGCAGGAGGCGTTCCGCATCCCTCCGGTCAAGATTCACGACGCCGGCGCGCTGCGCAAGGATGTCTGGGACCTGATTTTCGCCAACGTCCGCTACCAGGTCGTGCAGGAGGATATCAAGGCGCAGATCGGCGGCTGCGTCGTCGGCGAGCGCGGCATCCACGGCCTGCTCGGCCGCTACGGCGCCGATGATTTTCTTCGTCATGTCGAACATTTGTTCGCCTCGACCGAACGCATGATGCGCAAGGAGATCGCCGCCATCCCCGACGGCTCCTATCGCGGACAGAGCACGGCTTACTACGACGGCGTCCGCGAGGGTTCCGAGATGCGGATCGAGCTTGCCGTCGGCGTCGCCGGCGAGGAGATCACCTTCGACTTCACCGGCTCCTCGCCGCAGACGCCGGGCTTCGTCAACGCGCCGTTCTCGGCCACCGCCTCGGCGGTGATGCTGACCTTCCTCATGCTCATCGACCCCGACATCCCGCACAACGACGGCATCGTCCGGCCGATCCGCATCGTAAACCCCGAAGGCACGTTCCTGAACGCCGCCTTTCCCGCCGCCACCACCTTCGGCAATTCGCTTACCGGGCCGGTCTCCGACGCCATCTTCCGGGCCCTTGCCCCGGCCCTGCCCGGCAGGGTCAGCGCCGGCTGGAACCGCTCGATGAACTTTGCCGTCGTCGGCAGGGATCCGCGCCACGGGCTGCGCGACTATGTCGACATCCTGTTCCTGGCGCTCAAGGGCGGGTCGGGCGCCACCAGGGACGCCGACGGCTACGACCATATCGGCCTGATCAATTGCGCCGGCGGCCTGCTCGCCCAGGACTACGAGATGTTCGAGATCCAGGATCCCCACCTTTTGCTCAAGCACGAATACTGGACCGATTCGGCGGGC
>CBDVDY010000097.1:0-9988 GCA_965372875.1 uncultured Alphaproteobacteria bacterium
GCGGCATCGGGCCGTCCGCCGCCGAGACAACCAGGATCGCGCCGTCCATCTGCGCCGCCCCCGTGATCATGTTCTTCACATAATCCGCGTGCCCCGGGCAATCCACGTGCGCGTAGTGCCGGTTCTCCGTCTCGTACTCGACGTGCGCCGTGGCGATGGTGATGCCGCGCGCCTTCTCCTCCGGCGCCTTGTCGATCTGGTCGAACGGCGTAAACTCGGCGCCGCCCGATTCCGCCAGAATCTTCGTGATCGCAGCCGTAAGCGTCGTCTTGCCATGATCCACATGGCCGATCGTGCCGACGTTGCAATGCGGCTTCGTGCGCTCGAATTTCGCTTTGGACATCGTGTTCTGGTTCCTTAACCTATAAGGTCCACGCCGTGCCGGAAAATTCGCAACGGCACACATCGCGGACCAGGACGGAGGCCTCGGCTGGAGCGGGTGATGGGAATCGAACCCACATAGCCAGCTTGGAAGGCTGGAGCTCTACCATTGAGCTACACCCGCGCGTTCTATGGCAATTCCCAAGCCTTTATCCCAAACAGCACGTGGTGGAGGGGGTTGGATTCGAACCAACGTAGGCAATGCCAACGGGTTTACAGCCCGTCCCCTTTAACCACTCGGGCACCCCTCCGCAAACGCTCGAACCGGCCGCGTAACGGAGTGCGAACTAACGGTTTTGCCCACGAATTGTCAACTGAAAAACACACACAGACAGCCCTATCGGCACCGTTCCAGGCCGATTGGTTCCGGAATGGATAACTTGTCACCATAACTGCTTAGGAATAATAGGGTAAACGATGCCTAAAAACAAGTCCCCCCATTCGAGAGACCAGTCGAGTGGCCGGCCCGGTCGGCGGCGCAGCCGCGGGCGCCACGTCTCCAGAGACAAGCGGAACGGCGGCGCCGGCGGCACGGTCTGGATTTATGGCGTCCACGCGGTCGCGGGAGCGCTCGGCAATCCGGCGCGCCAATGCCGGCGCCTCCTGGTCACCGCCGACACGCGGCTCAACCACGGCGACCGGCTGGCGGAAGCGGCGGACCGGAATCCGGCGCCGCCCGCAATCGAATTGGTGGGCCGTCAGGATATCGAGGCCCGGCTGCCGCGCGACGCGGTCCACCAGGGCGTGGCGCTCGAGGCCGACCCGCTCGACGAAATGACGCTCGGCGCGTTGTGCCACGATCTGAAGGGCGCGGAGCGCGCCCGAATCGTCGCGCTCGACCGGGTCACCGATCCGCGCAATGTCGGCGCGGTCATGCGGGCGGCCGCGGCGTTCGGCGCCCGCGCCGTGATCGTCACCGAGCGCCACGCGCCGGCCGCCTCCGGATCGCTGGCCAAGGCCGCGGCCGGCGCGCTCGAGCGCCTGCCGCTGATCAGGGTGACGAATCTCTCGCGCGCCCTGGCGGACCTCAAGGCGGCCGGATTCTGGTGCGCCGGGCTCGACGGCGACGCGGAGACCGTTTTGGGCGCGGTTGATTTGCCGGCGCGCCTGGTTCTCGTCATGGGGTCCGAAGGGGCCGGATTGCGGCGTCTCTCGCGCGAGAACTGCGACTATATGCTGCGCATTCCGATGGCGCCGGAATCCGAAAGCCTCAACATCGCCACCGCGGCGGCGGTGGCGCTTTATGCGCTGTCGCCCGCACGATAACGTGCATGGCGGCGCCAACGGGCTCCTGCTATGAAAGGTTGTCCCGATCCAGCGCCAGCGCGCCGGCGGGCGACCAGGAGCGAGGAGACAAGTGTGATGGGGGTGCGGCACGCGGCATTGTTGGCGATGACTCTGATCGCCGGGTCGCTAATCCTGCCCGCCGCCGCTTCGGCCCAGTCCGGCCTGGCGGAACGGCGCGGCCGGCTGTTCGACCTGCTCGACAGCAACCGCGACGGCCGCTTTATGCTCGAGGAATTTCAAGCGGCGCGGAGCCCCGCTTTCGACCGGATCGACGGCGACCGCGACGGCGCCCTTTCGCGCTCCGAGTTCGTGGAGCGCGGCGACCGGCGGGACAAGATACTGTCGCAGCGCCAGGAAAGCCGACGCCGGGTCCGCGTCGGCGCCTTCCTGGCCGGCGACCGCGACGGGGACGGCCGCCTTGGCCGGGACGAGTTCCAGGCCATGGGCCGGACCGAGTTCGCGTCGATCGATGCGGATGGCGATGGCGCGATCGACCGGCGCGAGATGATCGCCTACCGGCCGCGCGCGCCACGCGCCTCGGCCGGAGTTGGCGCCGGCCCGGGCCGTATTTTCGCCATCCTCGACGGCAACGGCGACGGCAGCGTGACGGCGGCGGAGATGGATGCCGCCCGCGCCGCCGCCTTCGAGCGGCAGGATGCCAACGCCGACGCGGTGCTGACCGCCGACGAGTTCCTCATCGGCCGCAACGCCGGAATCGTCGGGGACGATCGGCGCCTGGCCCGCTTCCGGTCGCTCGACGCCAATGGCGACGGCCGGATTGGCCGCGAGGAATACCTCGCCGACGGCCGCAAGCGATTCGCCGCGGCCGACCGCGACAAAGACGGCCGCCTGACCGCCGAGGAATTCGCCGGCGGCCGGCCCCGCTAGGGTGGCCACTTTGCCCGCCCTTGCCCCACCCGGCGTCATCGCATACCTATTCGCATATCGGCGGCGCTGGAATGCCGGCTTAGCTCAGTTGGTAGAGCGCGTGATTTGTAATCACGAGGTCGCGGGTTCGACTCCTGCAGCCGGCACCACCCCAAAGCTACTTCTTGCAGCCGCTTTCCGGCGCATCGAGGCCAAGGGTGTCGAGGTCGTCCTTGGCGTGCAGGAAGCCCGGGATCGGCGCCCGCGCGACGATGGCGTTGTGCGTGCGCAGCAGGATCGGCTGGCGTAGCTGGTTGTTCCACGGCCGGAAGCTCGCGGGCGTCCCCTTGTAGGCGTCGAGGTTAAGGCCGGCGCTTCTCAAGTACCCAGCGACCGCGGCGAAGGCGGTCGATTTCGTGCGGATCGCCGCCTCGGCCACCGCCTTGAGGGCGGCCCAGGCGGCCCAGTCGGCCCCCCGCATCCGCCGCTTGGCCCGTTTCTCGAAGCGCTGGTTGAGCTGCGGCGCCCCGTGCCGCTCCCAGGTCCAGTGCCAGGCGGTGGCGACCAGTCCCTCGGTGCCGACGACGGGACGCGGGCGGCTCGTCTGATAGGGCACGTAGCGGCCGAATTCGCCGTCGCTGTCCGCCAAAAACACCACGTCGTGGCTGGGCGAGGACGTCATCAGCGCGACGTTGTTGCGGCCGCGCTGGCGTGGGTCGTTGCCGAGCACGAAGTCCCTCTCCGCCACCACCCTGGCGCCGAACTTCCGGGCCGAGCGCTGGAACGAAGCCGCCAACGCCGCGTCCGCCGCCAGCGGGCCCTTGAGCACCAGGACGTCCCGCCACGTCTTCGACACGAGGTATTGCGCGAGTGCGTCCGTCAGCATCGCCCGGCTCGGCGCGGTGTGCAGGAGATTGCCTCGGCACGCCCCGCCGCGCAGCGCGTTCTCGGGCTCGGAGACGTTGAGCAGGAGAACCTCGTCGCCGGCGACGGCGTCGGCCAGATCGCGCAGTATTCCGGCCGCGGCGTCGACCAGGAAGAACCGCACACCCGTCTCCGCGCCGAGCCGGCGTATGGCGGCGGCGAGCGCGTCCGCGTCGGCGCCCTCGGCCCGCTCGAGCCGGAAATCGAATCCCAGCGCGCGGCCGGCGAAGCGCACGTCGCGCAGGGCGAGCAGCGCGCCGTCGATGGGCCGCTTCCGGGTCCTGAGCCACCGGCCGGTGTAGCCGCGGTGTTCCTGGTAACGCGGATCGTCGGCGATCTCGAGGTAGCCGATGGCGAAGCTGGTGCGCTGCTTCTCGGCCGAGGCGCCGGCAGCCCAGACCGCAAGCACCGCCGTCGCGGCGACGGCCAATGCCCACCGGCGGCGCCGCTCAGTCATCGACCAGGATGCCATAGGGGACGCGCCCCACGGGAACCGATTTCAGGACCTTGCGCGACGGCAACTCGATGATCGAGAGATCGTCGGAGAGCCCGTTGGCGACGTAGAGCCGCGTCTCCTCCCGATTGAGGGCCAGGCCCCACGGCCGCTTGCCGACGAGGATGTAGTCGACGACCTTGCGCGCGGCGACGTCGACCACGGCGACATGGTTGGCCCGGCCCAGGGCGACGAAGGACAGCTTGCCGTCGCGGGTCATCAGTATGTCCACGGGAGTCACCTGCGAGCGGCGGAAACCGCGCGGCAGGAAATCGATGTCGGCGATCACCTTGTTGGTTTTGGTGTCGATGACGTTGACCTGCCCCGAGAGCTCGGCCGACACCCAAAGCTCGCTTTCGTCCGGGTTCAGCGCGAAACGCCGGGGCCGGGTGCCGACCAGCACGTCGGCCCGGATTTTAAAGGATTCGGTGTCGATCACGTGGACGATGTTGGCGACCTCGGAGGCGACGTAGACCGTCCGGCCGTCGCGCGTCACCAGCACGCCTTCGGGCTCCTCGCCCAACTCGATTTCGGCCACCACTTCGCGCGTCTCGAGGTCGAGCGCCGAGGCGGCGGCGTCCTCCTCGTTCGAAACATAGAGGATACGGCCGTTCGGGTGCAAATCGAAGGTCTCCGGCTCCTCGATGTTGCGGATGCGGTCGACCAGCTTGACCGCGGGCAGTTGGTAGATCGCGATCTGGTTGTCGTCGGCGCAGCCGACGAAGAAACGCGTGCGATCGAGGTTGAAATGCATGCCCCGCGGCCGGCGGCAGGTCTCGACCGTGCGCACGACTTTGCCCGACTTGCCGTCGAGGATCGTGATCGTGTTGCTCTTCTCGTTGCTGACGAAAATCAGGCCGCCGCCGGCGGCGCGGGCCTCGGCGCCGGCGAGCAGCAGACCGGCGCCCAGCGCCAATACAATGCTCCCGGCCCGGCCTCTCGCCGCCATACCCTCAAGCATCCCCGGCTCCTTGCCCCGGTTCGTCCTCCGCCACTTCCGTCAAGCCCGCCAGAAGTCGCGGGTGCTTCTCAAGCAGCCGCAGGCGCAGCGCTTCGATATCCGCGCTCTCGGGCTCCCGCGGACGCGGCAGCTCGATGGGCAGATCGAGGACGATGCGCCCCGGCGGCGCCGACATGAACAGCACCCGATCCGCCATGTAGAGCGCTTCGCGCAGATCGTGGGTTACGAACAGCACGGTCGTCGGCCGCTGCCGCCAGATATTCAGAAGCAGGCCGCGCAGGCGGTTGGCAACCGGCGCGTCGAGCGACAGGAACGGCTCGTCCAGCAGCAAAAGGCTCGGCTGGGTGACGAAGGCGCGGGCCAGCGCCACCCGCCGCCGCATGCCGCCGGAAAGCTCGCCGGGAAAAGCGTCGAGGAACCCGCCAAGCCCCATTTCCCGCAGCAGCTCCTCGCCGAGTTCTCCGTTCGCCGCGCCTTCCGGAAGCACCAGCCGGACGTTCTCGCGGACGCTGAGCCAGGGCATCAGGCGCGGCGACTGGAACATGTAACCGACGGGCGGGGCGTCGCCGGGCCTTCGCTCGGCGATGCGTACCGTGCCGTCGACGTCTAGATCGAGCCCGCTGACGATGTTGAGAAGCGTCGTCTTGCCGCAGCCGGACGGGCCGACGATGCAGGTGAATTCGCCTTCCGGGACCGAGGCCCTAAAATCCGCCAGCACGACGAATTCGCCGGCGCCGTTCCGTCCGGGAAAAGCCTTGTGCCGGATGTCGATCTCAAGCGCGTTCAGGTCCGCCATGCCGTGACCCGACGCTCGATGGGAACGAAGGCGAACAGCTCGATGGCCATGACCACGGCGACGAAGACCAGGCTGTAGGCGAGGATACCGGCGATGTCGAAGAACTGGAAAAACTCGGCGAGCTTGAAGCCGACGCCGTCGCTGCGGCCCAGGAGCTCGACCACCAGGACGATTTTCCAGATCAGCGACAGACCGGCGCGGGCCGAGGCCATGAGGTAGGGATAGAGCTGCGGCAGGTAGATCCGGAACAAGGTCCGCCGCCACGACAGGCGGAAGCTCTCGGCCACCCGCAGAAGATCCACGTCGACGGCGCGCGCGCCCTCGCGCATGGTGACCACGACTACCGGGATCTTGTTGACCGCGACCGCCAGGATCGCCGCCACCTCGGTCAGTCCGAACCAGACGTAGCAGAGCACGATGATAACCAGCGCCGGGATGTTGAGGCCGATGATCAGCGGCACGTCGAGAAGCGCGTTGGCCGGCCGGCTGCGTCCCATGACCAGGCCGGCGGCCGCGCCCAGGGCCATGGCGATGGTGAAGGCCACGGCGACCCGGGCCAGAGTGACGCCGACATGATACGACAGCTCGCCGGTGCCGGCGTGAGCGAGAATCTGGACACCGACGACGGCGGGACCCGGCAGCACCGGATCGTCGGCGAGTTGCGCGCCCACGACCCAGGCCGCGAACAGCGCCAGCACGGAGGCCATGCGCAGCCAGGGATCGGAAAATCGTGTCATCGGCCGCACCCCTGTGTTTTCTTGGCCACGCCGCCGCCTAATAACGGTAGCCGCTCCAGAACGTGCCCGGAGCCAGTGTCTTGCTCTCCCCCACCAGCTTCGCGCCGCCGTATTTCGCCAGCGTCTCGAAGATCCGCCGGGCGGCGTCCACGTCCTCGGGCCCGAACGATTTCGGCATGCCGGCGCGATAGGCGTCGCGCAGCGCCGCGAGCGTGGCCGCGTCCTTGGCCTTGGTCAGCGGCTTGAGGCGCTGCCATTCGGCATCCGAACCGGCCATGATCTTTTTCGCGGCGCGCAGGCTGTCGAAGAAGGCGGTGACGGTTTTCGTGTTGGCGTTGGCCCAGGCCTCGGAGAACACCCAACCGAGCAGCGGCGGCGTACGTTCGACCCCGAGCGCCGGCAGCATTTTGGCCACCGGCAGCAGCTCGGTCATGCCCGCGGCCTTGAGCCGCGCGTTGTAGTGCCAGAAGTTCAGGACCGCCGGGATCTGCTTGCGCATCATGATTCTGTTGAGCAGCGGCGGCGCGCCGAAAACCTGCTCCGACGCCTGCTTGATGTCGATGCCCAGGGTCTTGCTCGCGTAGGCGCGCAGCAGCACCCAGCTCTTGTCCACCGGGCCGCCGGCGATGCCGATCTTCCTGCCCTTGAGATCGGCGAGCGAGGCGATGCCCGAATCGGGCCGCACGACGAGGCCGCCGACGGCCAGCGAATGCGGCACAAAGGTATAATCGGCGCCGGCCTGGCGCTGGCGCGACACCCAGATCCAGTCGGTGACGATGGCGTCCACCGCGCCGGCCTGAAGCGCCACCGCGCTGGCGGCCTTGCCGCTCAGCTTGCGGACTTCGAGCGCGAATCCCCGCTTGCCGTCGAGGCCGTGGTGCCTGACCACGTCGAGCTCCCAGTTGACCGTGCCGAAGCTCAGCACCCCGGCCCGGACCGTGGGCGCCTCGGCCGCGGCGGGCCCGGACTGGAACGCGGCCAGGGCGAGGACCGCCGCCGCCATTTTCGCTATGTTGAGGAGACGCGGCAAACGCCGCGCCGATTCCCGACCCCCCGGTCGAACCATCATTGCCTCCGAATTTTTGTTGATCCGATCATCCCGGTCCTGGGTGCCCGGGTCAATAGATTGGCGGCGGGCGGCGTCAGGCGCCGGTCCTCTGGCGCATCGTCCCGCGCGCCGGGTCGTAGGCATAGACCGCGAGCGCCAGGAACAGCACCAGGGCCGCGATGGCGAACAGCGCGGCTTCGGCGTTCAAGCGCTGGTACAGGGCGAAGCGCAGCAGCTCCACCGCCTGGGTGAACGGGTTCCAGACCGAGAGCTGGTACAGAATCTCACTGCTCTCGCGCACCCGCCACAGCGGATACAGGGCGGAAGACAGGAAAAACATCGGGAAGATGACGAAATTCATCACGCCGGCGAAGTTCTCGAGCTGCTTGATTGCCGAGGACAGCAGCATGCCGAAGGCGCCGAACATCATGCCCGAGACGATCAGCGCCGGCAGCACGGTCAGATAGCCGAGCGGCGTCATGGCGATTCCGAACAAAGCGGCCACCAGCAGGAACGCGTAAACCTGAAACAACGAGACCAGCGTGCCGGCGAGAATCTTGCAGACCAGCAGGTACCAGCGGGGCAGCGGGCTGACCAACAGCGTCTTCATGCTGCCCATCTCGCGGTCGTAAACCATCGAGAGCGAGCTCTGCATGCCGTTGAAGAGCTGGATCATCGCCACCAGTCCGGGTGCTATGTAGACCTCGTAGGTGATGTAGGTCTCGTAGGGTGGCACGATCGAGACGCCGAGGGCCGAACGGAACCCGGCCGCGAAAATCAACAGCCACACCAGCGGCCGCACGAGGGCGGCGATGAAACGGCCGCGCTGGTGGACGAAGCGCAGAAACTCACGGAACAGCACGCCGCGAAGCCCGCGCCACCAGTGCAGCGCGGTCATGCGGCCCGCTCCGCCGTGAGTCGGTCGAAAAGCGCGCCGACATCCTGGACTCCCGCCGCGCGCACCAGGTCGGTTACGCTTCCGTCGGCGCGGATCCGGCCCCGGTGAAGAACGATGACGCTGTCGCCGTCCTCCACCTCGTCGATCAGGTGCGTGGCCCAGAGAACGGCGATGCCGTCTTCGGCCGACAGGCGATGGACGTGGGCGACGATGTCGCGGCGCGTCGGCACGTCGAGGCCGACGGTCGGCTCGTCGAGCAGCAGCAGCGCCGGTTCGTGCATCAGCGCGCGGGCGATCTCGACCCGCCGGCGGTGGCCGCCGTTGAGCTCGCGGACGCGTTCGCCCTGGCGCTCGGTCATCCCGAGCCGCCCGAGCTCGGCCGCGATGCGCTCCAGCGCCCGCGCCTTGCCGATGCCGTGCAAGGCCGCATGATACAACAGGTTCTGGCGCACCGTCAGGTCGAGGTCGAGGGTTGGTTGCTGGAACACGACGCCCATGCGCGCCAGCGCCGGGCCGGCGCGCCGCCGCAAACTCCGCCCCTCGACGCGAATTTCGCCAAGCGGGCTCTCGTACAGGCGGGTGATCAGCGCGAATAGGGTCGTCTTGCCGGCGCCATTGGGGCCGAGCAGGACCTTGAACTCGCCGGCCCGCAGCTCGAAGTTCACGTCCGCGAGCGCCGCCTTGGCACCGTAGCTGAAGCCGAGGTCGGCGATCCGCAATGTCGCGGGCACCGTATCCGTATCCAAGGTATCGGCGGGTGGCATCGTTCTGGCTCCCTGGCATTGGTCCCGGTTGTTCCTGGTTGTCCCTGGTTGTCCCTGGTCCGGGCGATCGTGCGCTTATCGTAGGGGGCCCCCATCCGAGCGGCAACCGCGGGCGATTTTCCAGGGGACAAAACCGGAGCCGTCTATTAACATCCCTAATGCCGTCCTGGGTATTTCAAGCGGGCATCAGGGAATAGCCGCGAAGGTACAGACGGCATAAAGGAAAATTAGCCCGTTACGGGCCAGGGGAGGATACTTATGACGCGCGAATATTTCCGGGGCCGGTTCGGCCTCATCGCTTTGCTGTCCGGAATCCTGACAGTCGCCGCGACCTGGGGGGCGGCGACCGCGGAGGAGACAGGGAATACAACGCTTTACGGCGACATGCAGCTTGTCACCCAAGACATGCTGAACCGCGCCGGGGGCGACGGAAACAACTTCCTGCACACCAACGGCAACTACGAGCAGACGCGCTATTACCCGGCGCGCCAGATCAATGTCGACAACGTGCACAAGCTGCGTCCGGCCTGGATCTTCCAGACCGAGGTGATGGAGTCGATGGAGACGACGCCGATCGTCGTCAACGGCATCATGTACATCACCACCTCGTTCAGCCACGTCTACGCGCTCGACGCCAAGACGGGCGAGCAGATCTGGCACTACAAGCACAAGATGGGCCCGATCACGACCTATTGCTGCGGCCCGAACAACCGCGGCGTCGCCGCCTATGGCGACAAGGTCTACCTGGCCACGCTCGACGCCAAGATGGTGGGGCTCGACGCCAAGACCGGCCGCGTGGTCTGGGAGACGCAGATCGCCGACCCCGAGCTCG
>CBDVDY010000098.1:0-9972 GCA_965372875.1 uncultured Alphaproteobacteria bacterium
CGATCGCCTCGTCGGCGCCGGCGTCGATCTGCCAGCGCAGTTGCGCGCCAAGTTGTTCGCGATCCGGCATGGCCAGACATTAGCAGGGGAACTATGTTTCCGACAGGCGTTCGTGCCGTGCTATAGGGGTGCGCGCCACGCATCCGCGCCGCCAGCCGGCGCCGCCCATTCGGGAGCGGGGGAATCATGGATCGCGAAGCGATGGAGTTCGATGTCGTCATCGTTGGCGCCGGTCCGGCCGGCCTCGGCGCGGCGATCCGGCTCAAGCAACTGGCTGGCGAGGCGGATCATGACGTCACGGTCTGCATCGTCGAAAAGGGATCCGAGGTCGGCGCGCATATTCTCTCCGGCGCGGTGCTCGAGACGCGGGCCCTGGACGAGCTGATTCCCGACTGGCGGGATCGCGGCGCGCCGCTCAACACGCCGGTGACGAGCGAGAAATTCATGTTCCTCACGGAACGCGGCGGCGTCTCGTGGCCGACGTTTTTTTTGCCGTCGGCCATGCACAATCGCGGCAACTACATCATCAGCCTCGGCACGCTGTGCCGCTGGCTGGCGAGCCAGGCCGAGGAGCTGGGCGTCGAAATCTATCCCGGCTTCGCCGCCACCGAGGTGCTGTTCGACGAATCGGGCGCGGTCAAGGGCGTCGCCACGGGCGACATGGGCGTCGGCGCCGATGGCGAGCACACGGCGAACTACCAGCAGGGCATGGAACTGCGCGCCAGGTACACGTTTTTCGCCGAAGGCTGCCGCGGCAGTTTGGGCAAGCAGCTCATGGCCCGGTTCGATCTGACAGACGACGCCGAGCCGCAGACCTACGGCATCGGCCTCAAGGAGTTGTGGGAGGTCGACCCGGCCAAGCACAAGCCGGGGCTGGTGATGCACACCGCCGGCTGGCCGCTGGACTCGGAAACCTATGGCGGCTCGTTCATCTATCACCTCGAGGACAACCAGGTGGCGGTCGGTTTCGTCATCGGCCTCGACTACAAGAACCCCCATCTCGACCCGTACGAGGAGTTCCAGCGCTTCAAGCTGCATCCCAAAATTCGCCGGACTTTCGAGGGCGGCCGCCGGATCGCCTACGGCGCCCGGGCTTTGAACGAGGGCGGCTTCCAGTGCCTGCCCAAGCTCACCATGCCCGGCGGCGCGCTGATCGGCTGCGAGGCCGGCACCCTCAACATGCCGAAGATCAAGGGCAGCCACACCGCCATGAAATCGGGCATGCTGGCGGCCGAGGCGGCGTTCGCCTCGATCAAGGCGGGCGGCGGCGGCGACGAGCTCGAAGGCTTTGCCGAGGCGTTCCGCCAATCATGGGTCTACAAGGAGCTTCGCGTGGCGCGCAACGTCCGCCCGGCCTTCAAATGGGGGCTGATGGCGGGAACGCTGAACGCCGGGATCGATCAGATCCTGTTCCGCGGCCGCGCGCCCTGGACCCTGAAACACGGCCACGTCGACAACGAAAGCTTGCGCAAGGCGTCGGATAGCCAGAGGATCGACTATCCCAAGCCCGACGGCGTTGTCACCTTCGACAGGAATTCCTCGGTGTTTATTTCCAACACCAACCACGAGGAAAACCAGCCGGTACATTTGCGGCTGGCCGATCGCGACACGCCGGTGGCGCACAATTTGGCGGAGTTCGACGCGCCCGAGCAGCGCTACTGTCCGGCGGGCGTCTATGAGATTCTGAGCGACGACGACGGAAGCAACCCGCGCCTGCAGATCAACGCGCAGAATTGCGTTCACTGCAAGACATGCGATATCAAGGACCCGACGCAGAACATCACCTGGGTGCCGCCGGAAGGTGGCGGTGGACCGAATTACCCCAACATGTGAGGACCGCGCGCCGGAAGCCCCGGCGGCGGCGATTGCATACGGCGCCGACAAAAACTATCTCTTTGCCTAACGGGCCGCGCGATCCGCGCGCGGCGGCGATCGGAAGGAGCCCGATGACAGTTCTTCAGTTCCCCGACCGGCTGTTGGTCCGGCGGTTGGCGGCTCTGGGCCTGACCCTGGTGCTGGCGGTGCCCGCGGCGTGCGCCAAGGGCGACGGCGAGCGGACCGCCGGCGAACCGCCGGGCCCGCCGGCGCGGCACGCGGACCTGCCCGGCTCGTCGCCCTATGGCAGCTATCTTGCCGGCCGGCACGCCGAGCGCAGCCGCGATACCGGGGCGGCGGCGCGGTTTCTGTCCGAAACCCTGGCCGCCGATCCTGAAAATGTCGCGCTGTTGCGGCGGACCTTCATATTGATGATCAGCGACGGCCGCGTGGAGGAATCCCTGGACCTTGCCCGGCGCCTTATCCAATGGCAGGAGAAAGAGCCGGTCTCCAACCTGTTGCTCGCGGTCGAGGCGGCAAGGAACAAGGATTTTCTGGTGGCCGGCGAGCGCCTTTCCGGCCTGCCCCGGCGCGGCGGCAACGAAATTCTGGTGCCGCTTTTGTTGGGATGGATGTGGTTCGGCGAGAACAAGCCCGACGAAGCGATGAAGGCGCTGGCGCCGCTCGGCAAGGTCCAGGGGTTCGAATCCTTTTACGATTTGCACAGCGCGGCGCTGCTCGATCTCGCGGGACGTACCGACGAGGCCGGCGAACTGTACGAGCGGGCCCTGGGCGCCAGCAAACGCCCGTCGCTGCGCCTTATTGTCGCCCTGGCTTCGTTTTACCAGCGCACCGGCCGAACCGACGACGCGCGGCGGCTGCTCACCGATTTTCTCAAGGATTCGGGCAACTCCGTCATCGCCAGCGCGGCGATCGTCGATCTCGACGCCGGCAAGGATCTGCCGCCGCTCGTGGCCTCGGCCACCGACGGGATGGCGGAGGCGCTGTTCAATGTCGCCAGCGCGCTGTACCAGGAAAACGTGACGCAGACGGCGCTGGTCTATGGCCGCATGGCACTCTATCTGAAGCCGGACTTCCCGCCCGACCAGTTGCTCGTGGCCAATATCCTGGAAGTCAACGGCCGCCGCGAGGAGGCAATAGCGGAATACAGCCGGATCGGAAAGGGCTCGCCGCTGTCGTGGAACGCGCGTCTCGCGGTGGCGCGCAACCTCGACGATCTGGACCGCGCCGACCAGGCGGTCGAGTTGCTCGAGGCGATGGCCGACGAGCGGCCGAAACGGACCGAGGCGCTGATCGCGCTCGGCGACCTGCATCGTGCCGGGGAAAATTACCAGCAAGCGGTCGAAGCCTACGACCGCGCGTTCGAGCGGATCGAGAACGAGGCGGAACGCAATTGGGGGCTTTTCTACGCCCGCGGCATCGCCCTCGAGCGCTCGAAACAATGGGGCCGCGCGGAAGCGGATTTCCTGCACGCGCTCGAGCTGCAGCCGAACCAACCTTACGTACTGAATTATCTCGGTTATTCCTGGGTCGAGCAGGGCATCAATCTGGATCGAGCGAAAAAGATGCTTGAGATGGCCACGAACCTGCGCCGCGACGACGGTTACATCATCGACAGCCTGGGTTGGGCGATGTATCGCACCGGCGAGTATTCGGCCGCCGTCCGCCACTTGGAGCGGGCCGTCGAATTGCGGCCCCACGATCCCACGATCAACGATCATCTGGGCGACGCGTATTGGCGGGTCGGCCGCACCCACGAGGCGCGCTTTCAGTGGCGTCGCGCGCTTTCGCTCGATCCCACGCCCGAGGACGCCCCGGAAATCGAGGGCAAGATCGAACGCGGCCTCGGCGCCGCCGAGGCGGTCGGACAAGCGCAGTGAGCGCCGCCGCCGCGGACGATCGGGCGGCGGACGATATTCGGATTGCCGCGCCGGCCAAGCTCAACCTCTATCTGCACGTGGTGGGCCGTCGCGCGGACGGCTATCACCTGCTCGACAGCTTGGTTGCCTTCGCCGCCGAGCACGACGTTCTCTCGGTGCGGCCGGCGGCGAAACTGTCGCTGCGCGTCTCGGGCCCGTTCGCCGCCGCGCTCGACCGGCAGAAGGATAATCTGGTGCTGCGGGCGGCGCGCGCGCTGGCCAGGCACGCGGGTCCGACGGCCGGGGCCGAAATTCTCCTGGTCAAGAATCTGCCGGTCGCGGCCGGGCTTGGCGGTGGCTCGGCCGACTGCGCCGCCGCGCTGCAAGCCCTGGCGCGGCTCTGGAATCTAACCATCGCGGCCGACGAGATGCGGCAACTGGGGCTCGCGCTCGGCGCCGACGTGCCGGTCTGCCTCGCCGGGCGCGCCGCCTTCGTCGGCGGCGTTGGCGAGGCGATCGATCCGGCGCCGCGCCTGCCGCCGGCCGCCCTGGTGCTGGTCAACCCCGGCCGCGCGCTGCCGACCGCGCGCGTGTTCGCCAAGCGCGAAGGAGGCTTTTCCGGGCCCGGCCGATTCAGCGGGGAAGTGGGCGACGTAGGCGCGTTGTCCGGGCTGCTGGCCGGCCGCGCCAACGATTTGACGAGGCCGGCGACCACGCTCGTCCCGGCGATCGGCGCCGTGCTCGAGCGGCTGGCGGCGGCGCCGGGGTGCCGGCTCGCGCGCATGGCCGGGAGCGGCGCCAGCTGTTTCGGTCTGTTCGACGATATGGGCGCGGCCGAACGCGCGGCCGACGCCTTGGCCGGCGCCGAGAAGGGCTGGTGGGTGCGGGCGAGCCGGCTGCTGACGGACGCGGCGGTTGTCCCCGGCGCCGATATCCCTGGCTCGGCGCCGCGCGATTCGATCGGCTAAGGTTTTAATTGATCCGGAAACCCACGATCAGTTTGCGGGCGCGGGTAATCTCCTTCTCGCTCATCTCGACCGTCAGCCGGTCGAGCGCTTTTTTGGCCCGGTCTTCGCCGCCGGCGAGCGCCAGGCCGTACCATTTGTAGGCTTGGACGGTATCGCGGTCGACGCCGCGCCCCTGTCCGTAAAGCAGAGCAAGATTGTACTGCGCCTCGGGCAGGCCCGCCTCGGCCGCCACCTGGAAATCGCGCAGCGCCCGGGTGTAATCGCGGGCCACCGCGCTGCCCTCGAAATAGGCGATTCCGGTGTTGTTGAGCGCCTCGATATGGCCCGATTCGGCGGCCTCCTCGTACCAGGCGATGGCGCCGACCGGATCCTTTGCCACGCCGAGGCCGCGTTCCATGAGAACGCCGATCGCGTATTGCGCGTTCGGATCGCCGCCCTCGGCCGCCAGCAGGAACCATTCCGCCGCTTTTCGGTAATCGCGCGTCACGCCGTCGCCGAACAGGTACAGTCGGGCGAGCGTCAGTTGCGCGTCGCCGTCGCCGTCGCGTCCGGCCTTCTCGTACCACTCGATGTAGGCGGAGGGCGGCTGCGGTGGCGCCGCGGATTCCGGGGACGGGGCGGACTCCGGCGCGTCGGGCACGGGCAGCGATTCGGTGCCGCCGGAATCGGCCGGCGCGGCCGCGGTTTCGTCGACCTCCGTCCGCTGGCCATCGGCCGCCGTTTGCGCCACCGGCGGCAACGGCGTGTTCGGCGCCGGCTCGCCCCGCCGAGTCAGCGGGATTCCGTAATCCGGCAGGCTCGGGATCAACCAGATGCCGATCGCGACGATGCCGAGCAGCACCAGGAGCGTCGCCGCCAGCCACGTCGCGAAGCGGCGTCGGCGCGCCGGCTTGACTTCGTCGCTCAGAACGATGGCGGCGCGTTCCTCCGGCGCGGCGATGATTTCGTCGAGCGGCGGCCCTTCCCTGCTGTCGAGCTCGCGCCGCGCCGCCTCGACGATCTGGGCCAGACGGTCCTCGGCCCCCATTGGCGGCTCGTCCGCGGGAGCCGGGCCCGGCGCGTGCAAACCCTTTTCCACCCCTGGCGCCGCCCCCGGCACGTCGAGCGCCGCGGCCACGGCCGCGAGCGCGTTCGCGATTCCCGGCTCCGTCACCGATTCCGGGACGTGTTCCTGGGCGGGCGCCGCCGCCGATTCCGGCAGCGGCGCGAGCGTCGGCTGACTATCGGCGTCCGGCGCCGCCGGCAACGCCGCCACCGGAGCCGCCGCCCGCTCACCGGCGATGGCGGAGAGGATGGCGCGGCTCAGCCAGTCGTCGAGGTTCATCCGCTCGTCGTTGGCGGCCTGCTTGGCGATCTTGATTTGCTCGGCAAGTCGCTCCAGCGGATCCCCGGCATCCGCCGCCGGGCCGTTCTCGCCCGCGAGCGAAGTACGCGCGGCGAGAACCGCGCCGGCGTTGTCCAGGATCGTGCGGCTTAGCCAATCCACGAGACTGAGTCCGGCCGCCGCGGCGGAGGCCTGGGCGACGGCCACCGCATCGGGATGAAGACTGGATCCTTCCATGTGGTCGCTGTCCGTCATCGCTCCTTGACGTCCATGCTGAAGGGCCGGCCGGCGCCGCGCCCACCGCCGATGGGCTCAACCGCCGGCGCTGTTGAGCCGCGTGATCACTTCGCTCAGCTGATCCCGGTTGGTGTAGTGCAGCGAAAGCACTCCCACGCCGCCGCGCTCGGCGATCGAAACCTTGAGACCAAGCAGCAGCGAAAGCTGCCGTTCCAGGATTTGCGCCGTCGCCATGTTGTCGTTGGCGTTGTCGGGTCTGCGCGCCGGACCGTCGTCGCCGGAACTGCGCACCAGCTGCTCGGTCTGATAGATATCGAGCCGCCGGGCCACCACTTCGCGCGCCAGCGCTTCGGGATTGGCGGCGTCGAGCAGCGCGCGCGCATGCAGAAGCGTGAGTTCGCCCTGGCGCACCAAATCCTGTACCGCGCTCGGCAAATCGAGAAGCTGCAGGCTTTGGCTTATTCGCGACTGCGCGCAGCCGACGGTTTTGGCGAGCTCGGCCACCGAAAGCGCCGCCTGGTCCAGCAGCCGGCGGTAAATTTCGGCTTCCTCGATCGCCGAGACCGACCTGCGCCGGAGCTGTTGTATGAGGACCGCCTTGAGCGTCTCGTCGTCCGACAGCTCCTTGATAAGGATCGGCACCTCCTTGATCTCCACTTGCCGCGCGGCCTCCCAGCGATCGGCGCCGGCGATGATTTCGTACGCGCCGGGCACCACCGGGTCGTGCCGCACCACGATCGGCTCGATGCCGCCGTCCCGGCGCCAGATATCGATGGCCCGTTCGATGTCGGATTTCGACTCTCCCCACTCGGCGGAAAACCGGCTGGGACGCAGGGAGTCGACCGCCGCCATGCCCACCGACCATTGGTCGCCCGCCGCCTGCCGTTGACCCGCCGCCTGCCGTTGACCCGCCGCAACGGCGGCGGTCGGTGCCGCCGGCGCTTCCGGCGCGGAATCGGCCGGCGCCGCGGCGATGGATTCGGAAGCGATGGCTGGCGCCGCCTCGCCGTCGCGCGCGGATTCGGTTCCCTTGATGGGTTCGGCCGGGGCCGCGGAATCGGTATCGTCCGGCAATTGCGCGGCCGCGTCTTCGGAGGCTGGCGAGGCGGCTTCGGCCGCTGGCGGCGAGGCGGCTTCGGATTCCGGCGTGGCGGCGGCTGCCGCTGGCGCTGGCGCCTGGTCTTCCTCGTCGCGGCCCTTTTTCTCCATGGCGCTGACGTATTTGATGAGCTGGCCGAGCCAGATGTCGAGCGGCATGCCGGCGGCTTCCGCGGCCTCGGCCGCGGCGCGGCGCGCTTCCGGCGAGATGTCTTCCATGGTCAAGGGTTGTTTTGGCCCTGTCATCCGCGGGTTCCAGCCGATTGTCGCTGGGCCGGAGCTTAGCATTGTTCTTCCGCCCGTTACAGGTGTCATGTCTTTGAATTCGCGTAAATTATGATAACTATACGCGTGGGTTGGGCGGCGGGTTCCGTGGCGCGCGCCCGGCCACCGGCGCGCCGGTAAAGTGCGCAAGCAGCGAAAAATCGGGTCATGACGAAACAGATTGCATTGATCACCGGCGTGACCGGCCAGGACGGCGCCTACCTCGCCGAACTCCTGCTCGCCAAGGGATACGAGGTGCACGGCGTCAAGCGGCGCTCGTCGTCGTTCAACACCGGCCGGGTCGACCATTTGTATCAGGACCCGCACGAGGAGGACGTGCGCCTGCACCTGCATTATGGCGACATGACCGACGCCACCAATCTGATCCGGCTGATCCAGGAGACCCAACCGACCGAGATCTACAATCTGGCGGCGCAGAGCCACGTGCAGGTCAGCTTCGAGACCCCGGAATATACCGCCAATGCCGACGCCCTCGGCACGCTGCGCCTGCTGGAGGCCATCCGCATTCTCGACATCGCCGAACGCGTGCGGTTCTACCAGGCCTCGACCTCCGAGCTGTACGGCGATGCCGCCGAGACGCCGCAGAGCGAGACGACGCCGTTCCAGCCACGCAGCCCCTATGCCGCGGCCAAGCTCTACGCGTATTGGATCACCGTGAACTACCGCGAGGCCTACTCCATGCACGCCTCGAACGGCATCCTGTTCAATCACGAAAGCCCGATTCGCGGCGAAACCTTCGTCACCCGCAAGATTTCGCGCGCCGTTGCCGCCATCGAGCTCGGATATCAGGCCCGGCTGTATCTCGGCAATCTGGACGCCAAGCGCGATTGGGGCCACGCCCGCGACTACGCCGACGGCATGTGGCGGATTCTGCAACAGCCCGAGCCCGACGATTACGTCCTGGCCACCGGCGAGGCCCATTCCGTGCGCGAATTCGTCGAGCGCGCGTTCGGTCATATCGGCCGCGATATCGAATGGACCGGCAAGGGCGAGAGCGAGAAGGGCATCGACGCCAAGACCGGGGACGCGTTGGTCGAAATCGACCCGCGTTACTTCCGTCCGACCGAAGTCGATGCGTTGCGCGGTGATTCCGGCAAGGCCAAAAAGGCCTTGGGCTGGAGCCACACGACGGGATTCGCCGAGCTGGTGCGCGAGATGGTCGAGGCCGATCTCGGGGCGGTAAAGCGGGAGCACGGGCGACGTGACCGCGAAGGCTGAGCCGGTATTCGATCTCGCGGCGCGGCGCGTGTGGGTGGCCGGTCATCGCGGCATGGTGGGCTCGGCGCTGGTGCGCCGGCTGGCGGCCGAGGATTGCGAGGTGCTGAGCGTGGACCGCGCCGGGCTCGATCTCACGCGCCAGGCCGACGTGGAGGACTGGATCGCCGGGGCCAGGCCGGACCTCGTCATCTTGGCGGCGGCCACGGTCGGCGGTATCCTGGCCAACGACAGTCGGCCGGCGGAGTTCCTGTACGACAATCTGGCGATCGAGACCAACATCATCCATGCCTCCTATCGCGCCGGCGTCGCCAAACTGGTTTTCCTCGGCTCGTCCTGCATTTATCCGCGCCTGGCGCCGCAGCCGATGGTCGAGGACGCATTGCTCACCGGCCCGCTCGAGCCCACCAACGAATGGTACGCGGTGGCCAAGATCGCCGGCATCAAGCTGTGCCAGGCCTACCGGCGGCAGTACGGCGCGGATTTCATCTCGGCCATGCCGACCAACCTTTATGGGCCGGGCGACAATTTCGACCTCGAATCGTCCCATGTGGTGCCGGCGCTCATCCGCAAGGCGCACGAGGCCAAGGAATCGGGCGCGGCGATCCTTCAGGTCTGGGGCAGCGGACGGCCGCGGCGCGAGTTCCTGTATGTCGACGACGCGGCCGACGCGATAATTCACCTGGCCAAAAATTATTCGGGCGAAAGCCACGTCAATGTCGGCTTCGGGAGCGATGTGACGATCGCCGAACTCGCCGAGACCGTCGCCGAAATCGTGGGATTTAGTGGCGATCTGGCGTTCGACGATTCGAAACCCGATGGCATGCCGCGGAAGCTTCTCGACGTCGGCCGGCTCGCCGACATCGGTTGGCGCGCCAAGATCGGACTGCGCGAGGGAATCTCTCGCGCCTACGCGTGGTATCTCGACAACGTTGCCGAAGCGGCGTGAAAAGCCCACATGCTATCCGTGCCGGCGGTCAAGCCTCTCCGCGCGCGCTCGGTTGCGCGGGCGCGGAGGCGGCGTTATGGTCCCGCCACCGGTCGGCGCGAGGCACTTATTTGGCGCGTGGTGTAATGGTAACACACTTGGTTTTGGTCCAAGCATTGGGGGTTCGAATCCTCCCGCGCCAGCCAACCGGAGCCGCCTCCG
>CBDVDY010000099.1:0-9951 GCA_965372875.1 uncultured Alphaproteobacteria bacterium
ACGGCGAGCATGGCGAGGTCGATGCCGGCCGCGCCCTTGAGGTCGTCGAGCAGTCGCCGCGTGCGGTCGATCATCGGCCGGCGGACCTCGGCCCAGGCCTCGACCACCGCGTCGACCGCGGCCGCCGCGCCGCCGGCGGCCTCGAGAATGTTCTGCGTCAGCTCGTACTGGTGGCCGTAGAGATCGTCGACGATCGCGGCCACGGCCAATTGCTCCCAATGGTCGTCGCTCGCCAGCCCATCGGCCATCCCGCGCAGCCAGTCGATGCCGAAGCGGTCGCCGACCGAGAAATAGATGCGGCCCACGTCCTCGACGCTCATGCCGTCGCCGGTCGAAAGCTGGACGATGTCGCAGGCCGAGACCAGCAGGTCGAGACGGGCCACGCGGGCGGCCAGATCCTGGGGCGCGCCGCGCTCCAGCAGGGCGTCGGCGCGGGCCTTGAGATGGGCGCAATCGTCCTCGGTGATCAAATCTTCGAGGCAGGTATCGAGCTTGGCGATGCCGGGCTGGAACTGAGCGATGCTGGCCTCGATGTCGAGCGGCAGGCGGCCGTTGCGCAGGAACCACAGGGTGCAACGTTCGACGAAGCGGCCAGCCTCGAGCAGCATGTCGGATTGCAGATCGGCCGGCGCCTTGTTGTCGAGCGCCTCGACCGCGAGCCAGGTGGCGCGCAGATCGAACGAATCGCGGGTGATGATGTAGGCGCGCGCCACGTCGCTTTCGGTCACGCCGGTCTTGTCCTGGATGGCGTGGACGAAGGTGCCGCCGACCCGGTTGACCATGGAGTTGGTGGTGTAGGTGGCGACGATCTCGCGCCGCAGCCGGTGGCCGCCGATCGCACGCTTGTATTTCTTGCGCAGGGGCGCCGGGAAATAGCGTTCGAGGTCGGCGACCAGCAGCGGATCGTCGGGCAGGTCGGAGTCCAGGAGCTGGTCATAGAGCGTGATCTTCGAATAGGCGAACAGCACCGCGATCTCGGGCCGGGTGAGGCCGGCCTTGGCGGCCTCGCGCTCGGCCAGCTCCTCGTCGTCGGGCAAATCCTCGATCGCCCGGTCCAGGTGGCCCGCGCGTTCGAGCGCCCGCATGAACCGCGTTTGCGGGTCCAGGAGATGGGTGCCCTGGCACAGCGCCAGGGTGATCGCCTGGGTCTGCAGGTAATTGTCGCGCAGCACCAGCTCCGCCACCTCGTCGGTCATGCGGGCCATAAGCGCGTTGCGCTGCTTGGTCGTCATGTCGCCGGCGGCGACCACGTCGCCCAGCAGGATCTTGATGTTGACCTCGTGATCCGAGGCGTCGACCCCGGCCGAGTTGTCGATGGCGTCGGTGTTGAGGCGCCCGCCCTTGCCGGCGAATTCGATGCGGCCGAGCTGGGTGAATCCGAGGTTGGCGCCCTCGCCGACAACGCGGGCGCGGAGGTCGCGCGCGTCGATCCGGAGCGCGTCGTTGGCGCGGTCGTCGGCGTCGGCGTGGCTCTCGTCGGATGACTTGACGTAGGTGCCGATGCCGCCGAACCACATCAAATCGGCCTCGGACCCGAGGATCGCCTTGATCAGCGCGTTCGGCGTCATGCGGTCGCGCGAGACGCCGATCAGCTTCTTCATTTCCGGGCTGAGCTCGATCGACTTCGCCTTGCGGTCGAAGATTCCGCCGCCCTTGGAGATCAGCTTGGCGTCGTACTCGCCCCAGCCGCCGCGCGCCGCCGCGAACAGCCGCTTGCGCTCGGCGAAGCTCTTGGCCGCGTCGGGGTTCGGGTCGACGAAGACGTGCATGTGGTTGAAGGCGGCGATCAGCCGGATATGCTCGCTGAGCAGCATGCCGTTGCCGAACACGTCGCCGCCCATGTCGCCGATGCCGATGACGGTGAAATCCTCGCGCTGGGTGTCGAGGCCGAGCTCGCGGAAATGCCGCTTGACCGCCTCCCAGCCGCCGCGCGCGGTGATCCCCATCTTCTTGTGGTCGTAGCCGGCCGAGCCGCCCGAGGCGAAGGCGTCGTCGAGCCAGAAGCCGTAATCCTGGCTGATGCCGTTGGCGATATCCGAGAAGCTGGCCGTGCCCTTGTCGGCGGCGACCACGAGATAGGGATCGTCGCCGTCCTTGCGCACCATATCGGCGGGCGGGACCACCTCGTCGCCCTTGAAATTATCGGTGAGGTCGAGCAGGCCGCGCATCAGCGTCGTGTAGCAGGCGATGACTTCTTCTATCAGCGCCGCGCGGCCGGCGGCCGGATCGCCCTTGGGCGCGGGCGGACGCTTGACCACGAAGCCGCCCTTCGAGCCGACCGGCACGATGACCGCGTTCTTGACCATCTGCGCCTTCATCAGGCCGAGGATTTCGGTGCGGAAATCCTCGCGCCGGTCGGACCAGCGGATGCCGCCGCGCGCGACCTTGCCGCCGCGCAGATGCACGCCCTCGGTGCGCGGCGAATAGACGAAGATCTCGACCAGCGGGCGCGGCAGCGGCAACTCGTCGACGGCCTGGCTGTCGAGCTTGAACGAGAGGTAGGGCTTGGGCGCGCCCGCCTCGCCCGGCTGATAGAAATTGGTCCGCAGCGTCGAGCAAACCAGATTGCCGAACCGGCGGATGATGCGGTCCTCGTCGAGATTGGCGACGTCCTCGAGGCTGGACTCGATCTCGGCGAGCAACTTCTTCTCGCGGCCTCCGGCGCCGTTCCCGGCGGCCGGGTCGAAGCGGACCGCGAACAGCCGCACCAGGAGCCGCGCCAGCCGCAGGTTCTTGGCCAGCGTCTCCTCCATGTAGGCCTGGCTGAAGGGTATCGCCGCCTGACGCAGATATTTGGCGTAGGCCCGCAGTACCACGACGGCCCGCCAATCGAGGCCGGCGCCGATGACCAGCCGGTTGAAGCCGTCGTTCTCCATCTCGCCCGACCAGACGCGGGCGAAGGCGTCGTGGAAGGCCTCGCGCACGTCGCCCAAATCGATCTCGCCGCCATCGGGCCGGACCATGCCAAAATCGTGAATCCACACCGTGGCCGCGCCGACCGTGGCCGATCCGTCGGGGGCCGCGCCGACCGGGGCCGATCCCTCTGGCCGGACATCGAACGGCACCTCGTCGATCACCTTCAGGCCCATGTTCTCGAGCATCGGCAACACGTCGGAAAGCGGCACCGGTTTTTTGCGGTTGTAGATCTTGAACCGCACCTCGGTCTCGGGCGCCTCGAGCGGCCGATAGAGGTTGAGGCCGAGGATGCCGGTCTCCATGACCGCCTCCACCCGCTCCAGATCGACGAGCGCGGTCTGCGCGCTGAACTGCTCGCGGTAGGCGGTCGGGAAGGCGTTGCCGAAGCGGCGCAACAGGCGCAGCCCCATCTCCTCGCCACGATTGTCGATCAGCACGTCGCGCAGATTGTCGGTCCAGGTACGGCCGGCCTCGACGAGTAGCGTCTCGATCTCGGAGATAACGTATTTCGGCACCGCCCCGGGCGTGGTCTTGATGGTGAGCAGCAGGCGCCCGAGCGCCGAATGGTCGGACAACTCGGTCGAGAAGGCCGTGACGGTACCGCCGAACGCTTTTTCCAGGATCGCCTGGAAGCGCTTGCGCATGTCGGTGCCGTAGCGTTCGCGCGGCACGTAGACGAAGCACGTGACGAAGCGCTGGAACGCGTCGTGGCGCACGAACAGCGCGATGCGCTGGCGCTCCTGCAGATGCAGGATGCCGAGGCCGATGTCGTGCAGCTCCTGCTCGTCGATCTGGAACAGCTCGTCGCGCGGAAAGGTTTCCAGGATGTGCAGCAGCGCCTTGCCGTTATGGCTCGACGGCCTGAACCCGGCGTTGCTCACGGTGTCGGCGATCTTGGTGCGCAGCAGCGGGATCACCTGCGGGCTGCGGTTATAGACCGTCGACGTGAACAGCCCGACGAACAGACGCTCGCCCGACACGTTGCCGGACTCGTCGAAAAGCTTCACGCCGATCGCGTCCATGTGCACCGCACGGTGAACCGTCGAGCGCATGTTGGACTTGTTGATGATCAGGAGCTGCTTCTTGCGCAGGAAATCGCGCACCGTATCGGGAAGATCCTTGAGCGAGCGCACCCCTTCGAACACGTGCAACGCGGGGTCGCGGAGTACGCCGAGGCCGGATTCCGGCGCCACGCTCATGCGCGCCTCCGCGCCCTCGCCCGCGGTCTCGTATTCGCGGTAGCCCAGGAAGGTGAAATGGTCTTCGCCCAGCCATTTCAGAAATTCGATGCCTTCCGCCACTTCCCGCGCGGGCAGGCCGGGCGGCTCGGATTCGAGCGCCGCGATCGTGTCGGCCACCTTGTCCTGCATGGCCTGCCAGTCGGACACCGACCCGTGCACGTCGGCGAGGACCGATTCCAGCGCCTCGCGGATCTCCGTCAGCGTGGCGCTCGACGACTGCTCGTCGATCTCGATGTGCATGAACGATTCGGTGATCGCGCCGTTGGCGCCGGCGGCCGGGTCGAGCAATTCGAGGAACCGGCCCTCCTCGTCGCGCCGCACGCGGACGGTGGGATGGATGACCAGATGCACGGTGAGGTCGCGGCGGTTCAGCTCGGCCGTCACCGAATCGACCAGGAACGGCATGTCGTCGTTGACGATTTCGACCACCGTATGCACGGATTTCCAGCCATGTTCCTCGTAGCGCGGATTGTAGACGCGCACCGCGGGACGCTCGGCCGGGCGGGCGCGGCAGAACTTCCAGAACGCCAGCGCCGCGCCGTACAGATCGTCGGGGTCGGTGCTGAGAATATCGTCCGGCGGCACCTGCGCGTAATATTGCCGCACGAAGGCCTCCGCCGCCGGGGCCTCTTCCTTGGCGAGCTTGGCGCGCACCTGGCCGGCGATCCTGTCGATCAGGTCGGTTTTCAGCGTCGATTCTTTTCTTGCCATGCCGCGTCGCGCGCCGGAGCCGTGGGAAAAGCCAGTATTGGCAGGAGTGGTTAACGCATCGATAGCGTACAAATAGTGCTTCCGTGCGCCATTGGCAGGGAAATAGTCTATTTCGCCGGGGGCGCAACACAATAGTTGCCGGCGTATCGCCACGAGCGGACCACGGACGGCCCGGCGGGTCCCGACCCGCCATCCTGGTTCGGGCCAAGCCGCGGCGCGACGCGGAAGGTGGTCAGGCAGGACCGGACATAACGATCGCCGTCGGCCGAAAGCAACTCAAGCACCGGTTCCTCGTAGATGTAGTGCAGTTCGGCGCTGCCGTCGGCGGCTTGATTGCGCCAGTCGGGCGGACCCCACCGGGCCGCCAACGCGGACTCCGGCGCGCCCACGTAGCGGTCGAGATAGGCGCCGTAATCCGAGCCCGCGCAGGCCGCCGCGAGGGCCAAAACCGGCGCGACAAGCATCCCGCGAGAAACCGTGCCTCGGCCACCAATTATACCCGTAAAATTTGTATACATTTAGGGTGAATCACCCGTTAAGGATGTTCTTCAACAGGAACTTAAGAGATAGGCATGATACTCGTAAACGGGAACCTCCCCCTCCCCAGCCCGCAATGGGCAGCGGCGGGGCCGGCGCATTTCGTGCACCGGTCCCGCCGTTTGGTTTGGGAATCCGCCGTTTTCGGGAGCTGAAAATGGGGCGGGAGCCGGGCGGGCAGCCCGGTCCGCCGCAATGTTCGCCGGTTTGTGCTGGCCGGTGGGTTTTAGCCGCCCACCAGCCAGAAAATCGTGGCGCAGCGCCGCCCCTTCGGCGCGGCGCACTTGACCGAGGTGACCTTGTTCATTTTGGCCGCCCAGCGGGGCTGGCAGATTCCGGCGCGCCTGACGTAGCGGTAGCCCTTGCGGCCCAGGTAATAACAGTCCGCTTCGGCGTAGTGCGTCATCACCGGGGGGGTCGGGATGGTGTCGGCGACGGTATAGGTGCAGGCGCCGGTATACGCTTCGTATTCCACGCATTCCGTGCCGCCGTAGAGGTCGGGCAGGATCGCCGGCATCTGCAAATCCACGATCTTGCGGATCCGGGCCAGCGCCTCCTTGTCCCGCATCGGCGGAATGCCCTTGAGAAACGCCGAGAATGCGCCGGGCTCGAACACGGCCTCGCAGATCGTATCGGCGGCGAAATCATCGCGCCGGGCCCGCCACACCGCGGTCCAGACCCGCTTGACGATGCTCTCTTCCGACTCGCTCCTTGCTTCGTGATAGGCGAGCTGAACCAGGCAGTCCCGCTGCTTGGTGGAGCGCGCCGGATTCGCCGGCGGCGCCGCGTAATCCGGGCCCACCGGCTCCGGCATGCGGGCCTGCTCGTGAATGGTGGGCTGCGATATCGCGGCGCTCTCGACCGCGACCGCGCCGCCGGTCCCAAGGTTGGCGGCCAGCGCCATGCCACCGGCAACCGCCAGCACGGAGCCGACCCTGGCCAGTCCCCACGGGTCAATTTTGGGCGGCGCTTTGGTGAAACGCCCCCGCTTGTCACGCCAGTATCCGTTTTTGTCCAAATAAATCGCGGATTTCCGCGTGAATGCTTTGCGATTGCGCTGAAACATCGGCCGCGCCTCCCAAATAAATTTAACTAATCATTAAAATTAACAAAGCATTAATATGATGTTTCGATGTTAGTGGTTTGTTAGATTTATGTCAATTTGTTTGTATTTATCTTTGGTTAACCATAAAAGCTATTGCCGCAACTGTCCGTTGCGGTTCAAATACATTGACAAATACTGTGCGCGCGCTTTTTTTAGCGGCATATTCGTCGCGCATCGGGCGCTCGCCCGCGCCACGATCGCCGGCGGGCCGCAAAAAGAAACAGCCGCCCCGAGAGGCGGCTGTTTCTATCGAGAACTGGAGCGGGAGACGAGATTTGAACTCGCGACCCTCACGTTGGCAACGTGATGCTCTACCACTGAGCTACTCCCGCGAGGCGGCGTGCATTCTACCCCTCGGCCCCCGGTTTGCAAGACCCGGAGCACCCTGGCACCTTTCGCGCCGTCCTCACCATGTGGGAAGTTTCCATTCTGGCGGCAAGCCATTGAGATTACATTACCGTTCGATATGGTAGGGGATGCCCGCCACGCCGGAAGAATTGCTCGCCCGCCTCGACGATCTTGGCATCGTCAGCAAGACCCACCGCCACCCGCCGATGTTCACGGTCGAGGAAAGCAAGGCGCTGCGCGGCGCGCTGCCGGGCGGCCATTGCAAAAGCCTGTTTCTCAAGGACAAGAAGGGCTCGATGTGGCTGGTCGTCGTGCTCGAGGACCGGGCGGTCGATCTCAAGGCGCTGCGAGCCCGGCTCGGGGCCAAGAATCTGTCCTTCGGCCGGCCCGAACTGCTGTTCGAAATTCTCGGTGTCGAGCCCGGCTCGGTGACCCCGTTCGCCCTGCTCAACGACCGCCAGCGGCGGGTCAGCGTGGTGCTGGACAAGGCCATGCTGGGGCACGACCCGCTCAACTATCACCCGCTCAGCAACGAAGCGACCACCGCGATCGGGCCGGACGATCTGCTCGCCTTCATCGCCGATTGCGGGCACGTCCCGATGATCCTGGATTTCGACGCGGAGCCGGCGGGCGAGGCCGGCTGAGCCGGCGGCGGCGTGCGGGCTTGCCGCCGCAATGCGGGCTTGCATGCCGGGCCGCGAGCGGCCATGTTTGGAAAAAACCGGGTCCGGGCCGCGTTTTGCCATTGCCATGGCGCGCGGCCGGCCGGACCGGCAATTTGGGATCCGGCAATTCGGGATAGGGATCGTTATGGAGCCGATTATTTCCGCCACGCCGCCGACCAACGGCGGCGACGTGGTCAAGGCGACCGACACCGCCTCGTTCGAGGCGGACGTTATCGCCGCCTCGCAACAGACGCCGGTCATCGTCGATTTTTGGGCCCCGTGGTGCGGCCCCTGCAAGCAGCTTGGCCCGGCGCTGGAAAAGGTCGTGCGCGCCACCAATGGCGCCGTGCGCATGGTCAAGGTCAATGTCGACGAGAACAAGGAGCTGGCCGGGCATCTGCGCGTGCAGTCGATCCCGGCGGTCTTTGCCTTCAAGAACGGACAGCCGGTCGACGGTTTCGTCGGCGCCCTGCCCGAGAGCCAGTTGCAGGCCTTCGTCGACAAGCTGATGGATGGGAATGGGGCGGCGGCGGCCGGCCCATCGCCGATCGAGGAGGCGCTGAACCACGCCACCGCCGCCTTCGATTCCGGCGATCATGGCGCCGCGGCCGACATCTACGGCCAGATCCTGGCGCACGACCCGGCCATCGTGGCGGCGCGCGCCGGCTTGATCCGCTGCGCCGTGGCCCTGGGCGATCTCGCCCGCGCGCGCCAGGCGCTGGACGAGCTGCCGGGCGAGATGGAGGGCGATTCCGGCGTTGCCGCCGCGCGCACGGCGCTGGAACTCGCCGAACAGGGACAGGGTGCCGCCGGCGAGACGCGGGCGCTCGAAGAGCGGCTGGCACGCGACGAGAACGACCATCGGGCGCGCTACGATCTGGCGCTGGCGCTGTACGGCGGCGGCGACGCCGGAGGTGCGGTCGACCAGCTCCTGGAGCTGGTGCGCCGCGACCGCGCCTGGGACGAGGAGGCCGGGCGCAAGCAGCTGCTCAAGGTCTTCGAGGCGCTTGGCCCGACCCATGAGTTGACCCTGGGCGGACGGCGGCGGCTTTCGTCGCTGCTGTTTTCGTAACGGTCGCGTGGGCTGGGGCGCCGGGGCCGAAAGCGACGATCATGATTCCCGAAGCCAGCGATGTCGCCTACCCCGACCTGCCGCCGACGCTTCCGATCTTTCCGCTTTCGGGCGTGCTGCTGCTGCCGGGCGGCAACCTGCCGCTCAACATCTTCGAGCCGAGATACCTGAACATGGTTCGGGACGCGCGGGCCGGAGCCGGCGTGATCGGCATGATCCAGCCGGTCGTGCCCGAGAACCAGGATCCCGGCGACCACCCGGATATCTACGGCTCCGGCTGCGCCGGCCGCATCGGCGAGATCGAGGAGAGCGAGGACGGGCGCATCGCGCTCTCGCTTGCCGGCATCTGCCGCTTCGACGTCGAGCGCGAGCTGGAGATCGAAAACGGCTACCGCCGGGTGCGGGCGCGCTACGACCGCTACCTCGCCGATCTGTCGGGCGCCGATCCGGGAGCCATCGACCGCGAGCGGCTGCTGCTGACGCTGCGGCGGTATTTCGAGCTCCAGGGCGTCGACGCCGACTGGCACGCGATCGAAAAGGCCAGCGACGACCGGCTGGTCACCACGCTGGCCATGATCTGCCCGTTCGCGCCGGCGGAAAAGCAGGCGTTGCTGGAAAGCGCCAGCCTCGGCGAGCGCGGCGCGGTCATCACCACGCTGATGGAGATGGCCTCGGCCAGTGGAGTGACCGGCGGGACGGCCGGCGACGCCGACGGCGAGACCCACCGGGAACATTGAGGTCCGCGCCGCCGCGCGGGCGCGGAAAGTTATGGAAACCGATTGACCCCTGATTGGAGAATCCAGCGATGAGCGACCGTGGCAAGCAGATCGACCCAAAGCTTCTCGAAATACTGGTCTGTCCGGTGACGCTGAAGCCGCTCCGCTACGATGCCGAGGCGCAGGAGTTGATCAGCGAGACGGCCGGCCTCGCCTACCCGATCCGCGACGGCATCCCGATCATGCTGCAGGACGAAGCGCGGGTTTTGAAGGACGGGAGCTGACGCGCAACCCATGGCCGACGAGTTTTCGACCGAGCATTGGCCCACCGAGTTGCGCCTGCGGCAGGCGGAGAAGCGGATCGATATCGATTTCGACGACGGCGCGCGCTTTTCCCTGCCGGCGGAGTATTTGCGCGTCGAAAGCCCCTCGGCCGAGGTGCAGGGCCACGCGCCGAGCCAGAAGCAGATCGTCCACGGCAGGCGCCACGTCGGCATCATCAAGCTCGAACCCATCGGCAACTACGCCGTCCGCATCCACTTCGACGATCTGCACGATTCCGGCCTCTATTCCTGGCAGTACCTCTACGAGCTCGGCGCCGAACAGGAATTGCGCTGGCAGGCCTATCTCGAAATGCTGG
>CBDVDY010000100.1:0-9745 GCA_965372875.1 uncultured Alphaproteobacteria bacterium
CTCAGGTGAGGACGACGATTTTGCCGCCCGCTCTGTCTTCTTCCATGGCGCGGTGGGCCTCGACGATGTCGTCGATGCGATAGACGGGTCCCGTTTTCACGCGCGTCTCGCCGCGTTCGATGGCGTCGATGAAATCCTGCAGCGGCGTGGCGATGAAATCATCCGCGCCGCCGGCATAGGTCGTCAAATTGACCGCCGTCGGGATCGCCCCCATGGGGCTGAAATTCTCGATCTCCCAGCTGTCGCCGACCATGCCAACCATGGCCACCGCGCCGTGCATGGCGGTGGCCTGGAGGCTGTCGAGCAGCGTCGTGGCGCCGACCAGTTCGAGAATTTTGTCGACGCCGTCGGGGAAGACCTTGCGCACCTCGGCGGCGATACTTCCGGTCTCGATGAACACATGGTCGGCGCCGTTGTCATGAAGCATCGCTACGCGCTCCGGTTTGCGCGTCGTGGCGGCGACCGTCAGCCCGTGTTGTTTCGCCATCACCGCCGCTGTGAGCCCCACCGAGGTGGTGCCGCCGCGAACCAGCAGCGTTTCGCCCTCGCTGATCTTGAGCGACGTATGCAGCGCGCCCCATGCGGTCTGAACCATCTCCGGCAAGGCACCCAGAACGGCCCAGTCGAGCGAGGTGTCGAGCCGCAAGATTTGATCGGCCGGAACCAGCGTATATTCCGCGTAGCCGCCATCGAAGACGCGCCCCATGCCGCCCATGGCCGTGGCCACGGTTTCGCCCTTCTGAAACTCGCCGCCCGGCGCATCCTCGACAACGCCCACCGCCTCGATGCCGAGGATGCGTGGGAAGGACACGTTGGGCGAATGGCCTTGCCGGGTGAACAGTTCGGACCGGTTCAGGCCGAAAGCTTTTACCCCGATCAGAACCCAACCCGCCCTTGGCTCGGGCCTGGGGCGTTCTTCGACCTTGAGGACTTCCGGCCCCCCGGCCTGGTAAATCATCACTGCTTTCATTGATCTCGTTCCTCGTTTCGAGAAACCCGTGCCGGGCGGCAAGCTAGCGGTCGCTCAGCCCAACAGGATCAGCCAAGCCGGCAATGTCACCACCGCGAACAGGGTCTCGGCGGTGATGATGCTGGCCATCAGCGTGTAATCGCCGCCCAGTTGACGGGCCATCACGTAGGAGGTGGCCGAGGTCGGCAGCGCCGCGAACATCAGCGCCACCGCGAAAGTAGCGCCGTCGACGCCCAGCAGCCGCAGCCCTAACGCGGCGAGCGCCGGCAGAGCCAGGAGCTTGAAACCGCTGGCCAGCAGCACCGGCCCGCCGGCGCGGCGCATGGCTCCGAGTTCAAGGCCCGCGCCGACCGAAATCAGGCCCAGGGGCAGCGCCGCGCGGCCGAGAATTTCCAGCACCGGACCGACGATGGGGGGCAGCGCCGCGCCGTTGAGATTTACCAGGATACCGGCGAGACAGGCGAGGATCAGCGGGTTGCGCGCGACCAGGCCCGCCGTCGCCCACCAGTCGGGCCTTGTGTGCGCGGCGTAGCGCGCCAGCGCGGTGGCGCTGATGACGTTGACCAGCGGCACGAAGGCCACCACGCCGATGGCGGCGAGGCTCACCCCGGCGTCGCCGAACAGCGCGAAAGCGGCGGCAAGGCCGACATAGGTGTTTGGCCGGATACTGCCCTGCAGGAGCGACGTGAACCCTGGCCCGGCGAGCCCGAGCCGCCCGCGCAGGACCAGAACCACCGTGGTGACGATGACGATCGCGGCGACCAGCGCGCCGACCGCCTCGACGATGGCGAGGCCGGTGAAATCGGCAATGGCCAGATTGCGGAACAGGAGGGCCGGAAAGAAGACGTAGAACGTGATCCGGTCGGCCGGTCCCCAAAACGTCTCGTCGAGGAATTTGCTTTGGCGGATCGCGTAGCCCAGCGCGATCAGCAGGAACACCGGCACCAGGGCGAGGACGATCGTGCTCATCGGGGCGTGCTCATCGGGGCGTGCTCATTGTCCCGCCGTCCCCTCGGCCGCGACGGCGTCCAGCGCGCCCTGCAGGATGTAGGCGGCGGCCAGCTTGTCGATCACCTCGCCGCGGCGCTTGCGCGACAGGTCGGCTTCCTCGATCAGCATGCGCTCGACCGCGGCGGTCGACAGGCGCTCGTCCCAAAAGGCGATGGCGATGTCGATCCTGCCGAGCAGGTTCTTCGCGAACTGGCGGGTCGATTGGCAGCGCGGTCCCTCGCTGCCGTCCATGTTGACCGGCAGGCCGATCACCAGGCCGCCGACAGTGTGCTCGCCGATGATGCCGGCGAGCCGTTCGGCGTCCGGAGCGAACTTCTTGCCGCGCCGGATCGTCTCCAGGGGCGTGGCCACGGTCAGCGTCGCATCGGAGAGCGCCAGGCCCACGGTCTTCGCGCCCACGTCGAGCCCAAGGAGCCGCTGGCCCGCCGCGAGGCCGGATTTCATGTCGTCGAGGTCAAGGATCACGCGGCGGTCATACCGTCACGGGCGGGCGCAGGCAAGGATCGAGCCGATGGCGCGATGACTGGCGCGATGGCCCTCTAAGCGCTGGTCTCGTCGATGTCGGGTCCGGTGTTCGGTTTCGCGGGCGCTGGCGCGCGCCTGGGCATCCGGCGAATGATGATGTCGCCTTCGGGCGTCATTTCCGGCATGCCGTAGCGCGGCAGCTTCTCCAGCGCTTCGATGACGGCGCGGCCAAACTCCTCGAGGCTCTTCTTGGCAAGTTCCTCGGCGCGCTTCATGTCGCCGCGGAGTTCCCGCTGCCAGTCTTCCGCCTGCGCGGGCGCCGGCGCGGCCAGACCGAACATTGCGGCGATGGCCAGTATCGAGACGATGTGGCGCATGGCTTATCGACTCCCTGAAAATTCGGCCTCGGATATTATATGGGTACTCGCGGCGGCGGGGAAAGGGCGATGACGCGGCGCCCCGGCTTGCCGCGCCCGGTGCCGGGTGATATTTTCCGCCGGCATCCCCGACAGGCTTTCGGAATTTCCACGGCATTTGGCCGGTTCGGAGAGATCTATGGCGCTGGACAAGACCACCGTGGCGGGCATCGCGCATCTCGCCCGGATCAAGGTCGAGGACGACAGGCTGGCGGCGCTGGCCGGCGAGCTGTCGCATATCCTCACCTGGGTCGAGCAATTGTCCGAGGTCGATACCGAGAACGTCGAGCCGATGTCCAGCGTCGTCGCGGTCACGCTGCCGCGGCGCAAGGACGAGGTGACCGATGGCGGTTATCGCGACCAAGTGCTGGTCAATGCTCCGGACCCGGCCAAGGGTTTCTACACCGTGCCCAAGGTGGTCGAATAGATGGCGTCGCTCACCGAACTGACGCTTGCGGGCGCGCGTGACGCACTGGCTAAGGGCGATACCTCGTCCAAGGAATTGACCGAGGCGCACATCGCGGCGGTCGAGGAGGCGCGGCCGCTCAACGCGCTGATAACCGAGACGCCCGAGCGGGCGCTCGAGATGGCCGCGGCTTCGGACGCGCGGCGGGCCAAGGGCAAGGCCGGTTTCATGGAAGGCATGCCGATCGCCATCAAGGATCTGTTCTGCACCGAAGGCGTGCTGACCACCGCCGGCTCGCATATCCTCGACGGCTTCCATCCGCCCTACGAATCGACGGTGACGGCGAATCTCTGGGGCCAGGGCGCGATCATGCTCGGCAAGACCAACATGGACGAGTTCGCCATGGGTTCGGCCAACGTCACCTCCTATTACGGCGCGGTGGAAAACCCCTGGCGCCGGCAGGGCGACAACCGGCCCCTGGTGCCGGGCGGCTCGTCGGGCGGCTCGGCGGCGCTGGTGGCCGCGCGGGCGGCGCTGGGCGCGACCGGGACCGACACCGGCGGCTCGATCCGCCAGCCCGCCTCGTTCTGCGGCGTGGTCGGTCTGAAGCCGACCTACGGGCGCTGCTCGCGCTGGGGCGTGGTGGCCTTTGCCTCCTCGCTGGACCAGCCGGGCCCGCTCACCCGCACCGTGCGCGACGCCGCCATCATGCTGCGCGCGATGGCCGGGCACGATCCGAAGGATTCGACCTCGGTGCCGCGCGACGTGCCGGACTACGAGGCCGCGCTCACGGGCGATATCAGGGGCCTCAGGATCGGCGTGCCGCGGGAATACCGCATGGACGGCATGCCGGCGGAGATCGAAACGCTATGGGCGCAAGGCGTCGGCTGGCTCAAGGCGGAAGGGGCCGAGATCGTCGAGATCAGCCTGCCGCATACCAAATACGCGCTGCCGACCTATTACATCATCGCCCCGGCCGAGGCGTCCTCGAACCTGGCGCGCTACGACGGCGTGCGCTACGGGCTGCGGGTCGAGGGCGGGGACCTGACCGAGCAGTACCAGAATACGCGGGCCGAGGGCTTCGGGCCCGAGGTCCAGCGCCGCGTGCTGATCGGCACCTACGTGCTGTCGGCAGGCTATTACGACGCCTATTACAAAAAGGCGCAGCGGGTGCGCACGCTGATTCTCAAGGATTTTACCGACGCCTTCGAAGGCGTCGACGCGGTGCTGACGCCGACCGCCCCGAGCGCCGCCTTCGCGGTGGGCGAGAAGATGGACGATCCCATCGCCATGTATCTCAACGACATCTTCACCGTGCCGGCGAGCATGGCGGGGCTGCCCGGAATCTCGGTGCCGGCGGGGCTCGGCGCGGACGGCCTGCCCCTCGGCCTGCAAGTGATCGGCCGCGCCTTCGACGAGGAAACCATGCTGCGCGTCGCCCACGTGCTCGAGGACGCCGCCGGTTTCGACGCCGAACCGGCCTTCGTCGCGGGACGGGGATGATGCCAATGCGAAACTTGAGAAACGAGATATAAATGTCTGTTATTCAAGGAAAAACAGGAGAGTGGGAATTGGTCATAGGGCTGGAGATCCACGCCCAGGTGGTGTCCGAGGCCAAACTTTTCTCCGGCGCGGCGACGGAATTCGGGGCCGAGCCCAATTCCCAGGTCTCGCTGGTCGACGCGGCCATGCCCGGCATGCTGCCGGTGATCAACGAGCGCTGCGTCGAGCAGGCGGTGCGCACCGGGTTGGGCCTTGAAGCCAAGATCAATTTGCGCTCGGTCTTCGACCGCAAGAACTATTTCTATCCCGACCTGCCGCAGGGCTATCAGATCTCGCAATATCTCGATCCCATCGTCGGCCACGGCATCGTCCACCTCGATATGGAAGACGGCACGACCAAGGAGATCGGCATCACCCGACTGCACCTGGAACAGGACGCGGGCAAGAGCCTGCACGATCAGGACCCAAAACTGACCTACGTGGATCTCAACCGCTCGGGCGTGGCTTTGATGGAGATCGTCTCCGAGCCCGACCTGCGCAGCGCCGAGGAGGCCGGAATCTATATCCGCAAGCTGCGCTCGATCCTGCGCTATCTCGGCACCTGCGACGGCAACATGGAGGAAGGCTCGATGCGCGCCGACGTCAACGTCTCGGTGCGCCGGCCCGGCGAGGAATACGGCACGCGCGCCGAAATCAAGAACGTCAATTCCGTGCGCTTCGTGCAGCAGGCCATCGAATACGAGGCGCGCCGCCAGATAGCGATACTGGAAGATGGCGGCGAGATCGCGCTGGAAACCCGGCTCTTCGATTCCGCGAACGGAACCACGCGCACGATGCGCTCCAAGGAGGAGGCGCACGATTACCGCTATTTCCCCGACCCGGATCTGCTGCCGCTCGAGCTCGACCCGGACTGGATCGAGGAGATCAGGGCGAGCCTGCCCGAGCTCCCTGACCAGAAGCAGGCGCGGTTCGAAAAGGAATTCGGGTTGTCGGCTTACGATTCCGGCGTGCTCGTGGCCGAGAAGGAGATCGCGGACTACTTCGAGACGGTTGCCGATGGCCGCGACGCCAAGCTTGCCGCCAACTGGGTTACCGGCGAACTTTTCCGGCGACTGAACGAGGCCGGCAGCGAAATTGCCGATTCGCCGGTCCCGGCCGCCGCCCTTGGCGGGCTGCTCGACTTGATCGGCGACGGCACCATCTCCGGCCGCATTGCCAAGGACGTGTTCGACGAGATGTTCAAGACCGGCAACGAAGCGGCGGTTATCGTTGAGGAAAAGGGCCTCAAGCAGGTCAGCGACAGCGGCGAGATCGAGGCCATCGTCGACCGGATCATCGCCGACAACCCGGGGCAGGTCGAAGGCTACAAGAAGAATCCCAAGGTCGCGGGCTGGTTCGTCGGCCAGGTGATGAAGGAAACCGGCGGCAAGGCCAACCCCAAGATCGTCAACGATATCCTGGCGAAAAAGCTCGGCGGCCAATGAGCGAGGACGACAAAGCGCCGCCGCGCCGCGCCGATTTCGGCTTTTTCTATCCGATCCATGTGCGCTATGCGGAAATCGACGCGCAGGGCGTGGTCTTCAACGCGCACTACTTGACCTATTACGACACCGCGATCGCCGAATTCGTGACGCGGCGCGCGGGCTACGATTATTTCGCCGAGGTCGCGCGCACCGGCCACGATTTCCACCTCGTCAGGTCGTTGGTCGAATACAGGGCGCCAATTCGCGTCGACGCCAAGATTGAAATAGGCGTGCGGGTGGCGCGGCTTGGTCGCTCCAGCGTCACGTTCCAGCCGGTCATCTTTGCCAAGGGGGATGACGCGTTGTTGGCAAGCGGCGAGGTCGTCTGGGTCTATACGGATCAGGCGAGCGGCAAATCGGCGCCGCTACCCGAGGAATTCGTGCGCCGGCTCAAGGAGACTTGAGCGCGCGCGTCCCGGACGCGGAGCAACAAATTTCGGGCTGGATGATTATGCCGCGGACATGACGAGCCCGCAGCCGTCGTTCTCCTGCCCCGGAGTCACCTCGCAAGGCGCTCGAGCAACGTGGCTGCGGACCCTGTCACAATGGATCATCGTTTACGGGGGGTACGTCGCTGCGGCGACTCCTCGCCACGGGTGCGGCTTGTCGCCGGCTTCTCCCTCCTTCACTCCCCATTGCGGCAGACTCACTTTACGACGCTTCGCAATCACGAATATTGATCTGAATCAAATTCCGGAAGTTATTTGCATAAACGCGCGCGAAAAATTATTCGGGAGGACGCGTGGCCGGCTGTAGACTGGCGCCATGATCGCGGGAGCGCTCGGATGACGAAACGACTCTTGATAACGGGATTCCTGTTCGCCGCCGCGTCGATGATCGCATTCCGGGCGGAGGCGGTGGAGGAAGTCGATCTCGAACTCGTCTTCGCCGCCGACGGTTCGGGCTCGATCGACGACGAGGAGTTCCGCCTGCAACGCGCCGGCTATGCCGCGGCGATGGCGCATCCACGGGTGTTGAACGCGATTCGCTCCGGCTATCACCAAAAGATCGCCGTCGCCTTCGTCGAATGGGGCGCGCCCGAATCGCAGCACACCATCGTCGACTGGATGGTGATCGACGGTCCGGCCGCGGCCAAGGAATTCGGCGGCAAGCTACTGGCCGCGCCGCGCGCGGCGTGGGGCTACAACTCGATCTCGGGCGCCGTCGACTACGCCGCCGGGCTGATTCGAAGCAACGGCTACGAAGGCGAGCGCAAGGTGATCGACGTTTCCGGCGACGGCCCGCAGATCGGCGGCCGGCCCATCGCCCAGGCGCGCTACGAGGCGGTAAGCGCCGGCATCACCATCAACGCCCTGGTGGTCAACGCGCCGAGCGGCGGGTTTCCGTCGATGGGGCCGAAATCGCTCGAGGCGCACTACCGAAACGAGGTGATCGGCGGTATGGGCGCGTTCACCATCGTCGCTCATAACCGGGAGGAATTCGCGGACGCCATCCTGCGCAAGATGATCCACGAAATCGCGGCCACGCCCGAGGCGCGCCGCCTGAGTCTAGGCGCCGCGGGTAAAGGTGGCGGCGAAATAAGCTTCGCCGTCGAATAGATCGGTGGGCTTCCCCGGGCCTTCGAGCATCATGAATTTGTGGGCGACGATGGGGCCGGAAAGCTCGAAGCCCTGCTTGCCCATCTCGCGCCGGTGATATTCCATCGCCGCCGGGGTGAATTCCCGCGCCAGCACGGTAATTCGTTCGACGCCGTCGCCGCCGTTGTCGTCGCTCATCGTGGTTTTCCCTTCCGTCTACCGTGCGCCGGCCGGCGCCGCCGTATTCTAACCCGTCACCATCTCGGCCAAGTGTCCCATCTTGACGTAAAGCGTGCAGCCCTCTTTCGAGAACGGGGCATGGCTGCTGCCCGGCGGCATGCGCAGCCAGGTGCCGGCGGGACAACGCCCGTGCTCGTCCTCGATGGCGCCGTCGATGACGAAGACCTCCTCGCCGCCGGGATGGTCGTGCAATGGCACCGAGGCGCCGGGCGCGAAACGATAGAGCGCGATCTTCTCGGGGTAATCCGGATGCTCGTAGAGCGGCATCATGGTGACGCCGTCGATTCGGGCGGGCCGCCACTCCGCCTCGCTGGTGTCGATGGCGATGTGTTCGCGGCCGTCGCCGGCGAACTGGCACAGCTTGACGAAGATCGTGCAGCCCTCGCGCGAGAACGGCGCGTGGCGGAAGCCCTTCGGATTCAGGAGATAAGTACCGGCCGGATAGTCGCCGTGCTCATCCGAAAACACGCCGTCGAGCACCAGAATCTCCTCGCCCTCGGGATGATCGTGCGCGGGAAACGACGAGCCCGAATCGTAGCGCACCACCGAGGTGACGCGGCTGAACTCGCCGTCGAGCAGGTCGAAACGCTTGCGCCAGACCGTCCTGCTGGGGCTGGCCAGCCATTCCATGTCGTCGATGTTCATGACCGCGCGTTCGCTGAAATCGGTGTTGAGGCTGCTGGTCATTGGCTTCGGTCTCCATCCCTGTATTGGCTGCCGCACCTTAACATAGATTCCAGCCCCGCCTGTTTCCAGCCGGTGCGTCCAGCGCATACCAGTCCACGTTTATGGGTTATTGACTTTGCGTCTAGGCAAAATAGGGTAGGGCTCAACCCGCCCCGAAACCGCATCGGGTAAAATCCAATGACCGGCCGCGTTCCGCCGGTGGACAAGCGCTCCGCCAGCTTTGCGCCCACGGGAGACAACAACAATGATCGATCTCTACACCTGGCCGACGCCGAATGGACACAAGGTCCACATCATGTTCGAGGAAATCGGGCTACCCTACAACGTGATCGCCATCAATATCGGCGAAGGCGACCAGTTCGAGCCCGACTACCTCAAGATCAGCCCCAATAACAAGATGCCGGCCATGGTCGACCCGGACGGGCCGAACGGCGAGCCCTATTCGATTTTCGAGTCCGGCGCCATGCTGATGTATCTGGCCGAGAAGACCGGCCAGTTCATGCCGCAAGAAATGGCCCAGCGCTACCTCGTCATCCAGTGGCTGATGTTCCAGATGGGCGGCATTGGGCCGATGCTGGGCCAGGCCCACCATTTTCGCCAATACGCGCCGGAACCCATCGAGTACGCCGTCAACCGCTATACCAACGAGGCCGGGCGGCTTTACAACGTGATGGACCGCCGGCTCGGCGAGGTCGACTATCTCGCCGGCGATTACTCGATCGCCGACATGGCCTGCTTCCCCTGGATCCGCCCTTACGAGCGCCAGGGCCAGGACATGGAGGAATTCCCGAACCTCAAGCGCTGGTTCGACGCCATCAACGAGCGGCCGGCGGTGCAAAGAGGGCTCGAGGTGCTCAAGGAGCATCGCCGGAGCACGCCGCACGATCCCAAGGCCAAGGAAATGCTGTTCGGCGCGGCCCAGTACCAGCGGCGCTAGTGGTAAGAATCCAACATATGGTACCCATAGGACGGCTTTGCGGGTTCGT
>CBDVDY010000101.1:0-9710 GCA_965372875.1 uncultured Alphaproteobacteria bacterium
ATCTGTTCGTCTTCGACTACCAGGGCGAGGACCGGGACGGCAACGTCATAGGCTCCTGCGACTACACCGGCATGCAGCCGAAAATGCTCGAGAAGGCCCGCTACCACAACCTCGACCGCGCCCTGATGCAGGCCCTGCACGGCGCCAACGGCCAGGACACCAACCAAAGCCAGGCCGCGTAGCGCTCCTCGACGCGGTGGGCCAAGCGGGGGCGGGCCGAAGGGCCCGCCCCCGCCGCGCGCCGCAGTTATGTGACGCCGAATCTTCGCAAGCCCTCCCTGGCGAGGATCATGGCAAATCCGTATCTCCCGCGGCCTTCACCCTTCGAGACGGACCTTCGGTCCCCTCAGGATGAAGAGCATTGTTATGGCAGTTAAAAAGTTGCTTCATCCTGAGGAGCCGCCGTAGGCGGCGTCTCGAAGGACGAAGCGGCCCAGTCGCCGATATACGCAGTGCCCGCCTTCCCGGTTATACAAGGAGCGCGGCGACCGAGGATGAGGGGAGCGTTTGTCGCGGGCGGGCTCTATGCCGGCGGCAGCGCCGCCTCGACCAGCGTTCCGGCCGCCGCCTTGGCGTGCCTCGTCGCCGATCGGTCGCCGGCGACGTGGGCCATGACGATGGCGCCCTCCGCCAACAGTGTCAGCCCATAGGCCAGCGCGTCGGGGTCGTCCGCCCCGGCCGCCTCCGCCAGCCCGCGCACATAGGCCAGCATCAGCCGCTTGTGCTCGGCCGCGGCGGCGTGGATCGGATCGTCCTCGCGGGCAAATTCAGCCGAGGCGTTGATGAACATACAGCCGGTGAAATTGCCGCCGAACCACTCCTCGAGCGCGTCGAAAATGGCGGCAAGGCGGCCGCGCGGCTCATCGGTCCGGCGCTCCACCGCGCGCATGAACCAGTTGCGGAACCGCTCGTCGCGCCGGCGCAGCGTCGCCAGTATTAGCTCGTCCTTGGACTTGAAATGCTTGTATAGGGTCATTTTGGCGACGCCGGAATCGGCGAGGATGCGGTTGACGCCGGTGGCGTGGAAGCCGTCGCGGCAAAACAGGGTGAGCGCGGTATCGACGAGATGGTCGCGGCGGCTGGAGGGCATGACGGGTTCCTTTCGTGAAGACATATACCGACCTGTCTGTTTAAAATCAAGTGCTAATCCTGCCGACGACGGTACCATCGGGTGACCGGTTGTGCCATGTAACGGCAATCGATCGACGCAGGAACGTTTGTATATATTTGATAAATAAGCCTTATTACTTCAGTCCTCGCAACGCTCTGAGCCCCTGGTGGTCGGCCCAAAAAAATATTTCCAAGGCCACTTGACAAGACAGACCGATCTGTCTATATCGAAATGAATCAGTTCCACAAACCTCTAACAGCCGACAGGCGCGTGGCCGAGCCGACCGTTACCCGCGAAAGAGGCAGTTCGATCTCGAGCCCAAGGAGGACATGATGGCGATTCCCGCGAGAAGACAGGCGACAATCCTGTGGGTGGTCCTGACGCTGCTCCTCTTCATCGCTCTGGGCACCGCCCAGGCCGAGCAACTCTGCCTGCCGCGCGAGGACGCCGTCGCCCAATTGGGCGCCCGGTTCGACGAACGCGTCATCGGCCGCGGCCTGGCGGCAAGCGGCGAGGCGATGGTCGAGCTGTTCGTCAGCGAGGCCGGCAGCTGGACGGTCGTGCTGACCGACACCGCCGGACTGAGTTGCGTGGTCGCCAGTGGAGACGACTGGTCGACAGTACCGCTTCTCGTCGGTCAGGTCAGCTGAACTCAAAGCGCACAATCGCGCGTATCGAAGGGAGCACATTCACGATGACTATCAAGCCCGGATTTCGCCTCGGCATCTATGTCTTCAAGGATGTCGAGATCGTCGACTTCGCCGCGCCGCACGGCGTATTCGCGGTCGCCCGCCGGCTCGACCCGGCGCTCGACGCCTTTTTGATCGCCGAGACTTTGCGCCCGGTACAGGCCCAGGCCGGCTTCACCGTTCTGCCGAACTACGGGTTCGATGACGGGCCCGACATGGATGCGTTCCTGATCCCCGGCGGCTTCGGCACGCGGCAGGAAACCTACAACGGCAACCTGCACCGCTTTATCGGCGGCCTGCCCGAAAAGACGCTGTTGACCAGCGTCTGCACCGGCAGCTGGATCTATGGGCAGATGGGGCTGCTGGACGGGTTGCCGGCGACCAACCGCAAGGAACCCGACCGGCTCGAAGCCTCGGGCGCGGGCAAGGTGCCGATCGACCGGCTCGCCGAGATCGCCCCCAAGGCGGAAATCTCGCGCGCCCGGGTGGTCGATGCCGGGCGCATCATCACCGCCGGCGGCATCTCCAGCGGCATGGAGATGGGCTTCTACCTGCTCGAGCGCGCCGGCTACGATGCCGATTTCATACGCGATACCGCGCGCATCATGGAGTACGAAGCCGCCTACGATCTTTACCGCAACGACCGGTTGGTCGTCTAAGGAAACCACCGGCTGGTCGTCCGAGGCGACAACCGGCCGGCTGGCGCCGACGTTCGGCGCCGAAAGGAGACGGACATGCAAAGCGAAACGTTGAATCTGCTCGATAGATCGGCCGACAATCCGGAATTGCTGGCCTGCCTGACGGCCGCATATGAATCCTATGGCGCCCGCGACCCGCTGGCCGCGTGCGTGGGTGGCGACGCCACGGCCGAGGAAGGAGCGGAATAATGCCCGCGATCACCAGCGATATCGCCTTCACGCCCACGGTCAAGGCGGCGCAGGAAGCGCGCGGCTCGCGCCGGGGTTACGCGAAGATGGAGGCCAAGGGCGGCTGGCGCGACACGGTGACACCCGACCTCGCCGCCTTCATCGCCGGGCGCGATTCGTTCTATCTCGGCACCGCCAACGCCGACGGCCAGCCCTACATCCAGCACCGCGGCGGGCCCTTGGGGTTCCTCAAGGTGCTCGACGACAGGACGCTGGGCTTCGCCGATTTCAGCGGCAACCGGCAATACATCACCGTCGGCGCGCTGGAGGACAACGACAAGGCCTTTATCTTCCTGATGGATTACCCCAATCGGCGGCGCATCAAGATTTGGGGCCGGGCGCGCTACGTCGAGGACGATTCCGAACTGCTGGCGCGGCTGGTCGACGAGACCTACGAGGCCAAGCCCGAGCGCGCCATCCTGTTCGAGATCGAGGCATGGGACGTCAATTGCCCGCAGCACATCACCCAGCGCTTCAGCTTCGAGGAAATGGCGCCGACCGTCGACGCGCTCAAGTCCCGCATCGCCGAACTCGAGGCGGAGGTCGCCGCGCTCAAGGAGAGCGGGGAGTAGGATCGTGCAACCTAGTGGATAGAATCCAACATATGGGTACCATATGTTGGATTCTATCCACTGGGTAACCGGTTTGGATCCGCTCTGGCGCAGGCCAACCCCGGCCATTATATAAGCGGTCATGAATCCGCTTCTAAAACTCATCGTCGAGATCGGGCCGCTGGTCGCCTTCTTCGCCTCCTATTCGCTCTACGATCTGATGGTCGCGACCGCCGTGTTCATGGTCGCCGTGGCGATCTCGCTCACCGTCTCGGTCGTGCTCGAACGGCGGATCCCGATAATGCCGCTGGTCACCGCGGTGGTGGTGATGATCTTCGGCGGCCTTACGCTCTGGCTCGACGACGAGACCTTCATCAAGATGAAGCCCACCATCATCAACGGCCTGTTCGCCATGATCCTGCTGGGCGGACTGGCGCTCGGCCGGGCCTTCCTGAAGCCGCTGTTCGGCTCCGTGTTCCAGATCGACGAGACCGGCTGGCGAAAGCTCTCGCTGCGCTGGGCGCTGTTTTTCGTCGCCGTCGCCATACTCAACGAGGCGGTCTGGCGGACCGTGTCGACCGATATGTGGGTGAACTTCAAGGTCTTCGGCATTCTGCCCCTGACCCTGGTCTTCGCCCTGGCCCAGACGCCGATGATCCAGCGCCATTCCCTGGCGGACGAACCGGCGGAATAGACCGGCCGCGGCGTTTCCTCTCGCCCGATTGCATCCCACGCCCCAAGGCAACCCCGCCGGGCGCGCCCGCTCCCGCATCGAATACGCGGGCGGGCCATGGTCCTTCAGTGATCGTCGTTGGTGAGCGCGTTCACGTGTACGATCAGATTCGTCGGGTCGAATTTCAGACCGTGGTAGCGCGCCCGGAGGTTGCCGCTCTTGTCGATAAGGTGCGTGACCAGCCCGTGCATTTGATAGCCGTCCTTCGTGGGACTGAACTTGAGCCCGTACCGCTGCGCCAGTTTCCGGGTGGCGTCGGGCTTGTCGACCCCGCTGGTGAGAAACAGCCAGTTGACGGGATCGAGGCCGTGTACCGGGCCATAGGCCTTGAGCACGACTGGACGGTCCCGCTCGGGATCGGTGGTAATCGATATGAACCGCACCCGATCCCGCATCGGCGTCCGATTCACTTCCTCCTGGATGTCGGCGATCGTCTCGCTATGCAGCGGACAGATGTCCGGACAATTCGTGTATACAAAATTGAGGATCACGACCTTGCCCCTGAAGTCCGCCAGCCGGAAGGACCGGCCATGGGCGTCGAATAGGGCGAAATCGGGCGCGGGCCGATTCACGATCTGGACGTAGGTCTCGCGCTTTTTGAGGCGGCCTTCCAACTTGCTAAGTGAGTGGGCTGCGGCGGGGGCGCCCGAAGCAAAGGCGAGCATGACGAACGCTGCTACGAACCGATATGCAAGACGCCGCCGCATGCCGCGATGATAACGACCGGTGCGGGACCGTACAATCACATTTGAAGTGGAGCCCTACGGGTAGCCGCCGGTCTCGCCGTCGGGGTTGCCGCGCACCGCGAACTCCGTGGCCGCGCCGATCTCGCGAAAATGATCGAGCGCCCAATGGACGCTGGGAAAGGCGATCTCGTCGCGGGGAATGTCGTCCCAGTGAAAAAGGCCGACCTCGGTGCTTTCGATTCCGGGAGAAACGTCGGGCGAGATCAGGCGCGCCCGGTAAAACAGTTGCACCTGGGAAATTCGCGGAATGTTGTAAATGGCCATCAGCGCGTCGATCGCGATCTCGGCGTTGGCCTCCTCGCGGGCCTCGCGCCGGGCCCCGGCCGGCGTGGATTCGTTGAGCTCCAGATATCCGGCCGGCAGCGTCCAATAGCCCGTGCGCGGCTCGATGGCGCGGCGGCACAGCAGGATGCGGTCCTCCCAGGCGGCAACCACGCCGACCACGATCTTCGGGTTCTCGTAATTGATGAAGCCGCAATCGGGACAGACCAGACGCTCGTGCGTGTCACCCTCGGGCACGGTACGGACGGAAGGGCCGGCGGCGGATTTGTCGCTCATGCGGATAATCTGGCCCGGCCGGGCGCCGCTGGCAACCCGCTTGGCTCGGGATGCCTGGTCCGAAATTAGACGGAGATGTCGAGCAGCGAGCCGCGCGGCAGGTTGGGGTTCGGCGCGCCCGCGAGGCCGGCGGCCGGCAAGTTGCCATGGGCGCCGGAAGCGGCTTTCGTCGCGCCGGCGGGCGTGGCCGCCTTGGCCGGCGCGGCGGCGTTGGCGCGCTTGGCGGCCGCGGTGGCGGCGACCTGGGAAATGGCCTCGAGCAACGCTGTCGTGGGGCCGATCTGCATGCCCATCCCTTGCCTAAAATTTTAGTAAAAAACCATCTTTGTGGGCCGCGCCTAAGAAAGCGTTAAATCCGGTGCGCGGGGACCCGGGATATAGTAATCATGGGCCCGGCCCCGCGCGGGCCCCACACGGGTCCCACCGGCGGGAATGCCCGGTACGGCCCGCCAAAACCATTGGAAATCAGCCGATTCATGGCCGAAGATAAACCCAGCGCCGACCACATCGTGGTGATGGAGGCGTTTACCAAAGCCATCCCCCATGTGGTCGAACTGGGCATCGAGGTCGAGTCCGTGGAGCGGGGGACCGCAATAATGCGGCTACCCTATCAGGAGCGCTTTATCGGCAATCCGGAAACCGGAGTTTTGCATGGTGGCGTCGTGACCACGCTGATCGACACGGTTTGCGGGCTCGCGGTGGTCGCCGCCCTCGACCAGCCGCGCCGGGTCGCGACCATCGATTTGCGCATCGACTATGTGCGCCCGGCGAGCCCCGGCGACGATTTGATCGCCCGGGCGGATTGCTACAAGGTGACGCGCCAGGTCGCGTTCGTGCGTTGCGTCGCCTACCAGGGCGGCGAGGACGATCTCGTCGCCTCGGCCTCGGGCACGTTCATGATCCATCGCGGCGGGCGCCGCTCGCCGAAGGGATCGGCGGCGCGGGAGCGGCGATCATGACGTTCGAGGAGCTCATATCCGAGGCCAAGCGGACCGGAGAATTCGATCCGGTGGTCGCCGCCATTCCCTATGCCCGCTTCCTCGGCATGTCGGTCGCCGAACGCGATGGCCGGCCCCTCTCCATACTGGCCTACAGCGACAAGATCGTCGGCAATCCGGCGCTGCCGGCGATCCACGGCGGCGTCATCGGCGCCTTCCTGGAAACCGCGGCGATCTTCCAGCTCCTGTGGGAACAGGAAACCCTCCACCTGCCCAAGACAATAACGGTGACCGTCGATTATTTGCGTTCGGCCGGGCCCAAGGACACCTTCGCCAAGGGCGTCGTCACCAAGCTCGGCGCGCGCATCGCCAACGTGCGGGTCGAAGCGTGGCAAAGCGGCCCGGACCGGCCGGTGGCGGCGGCGAACGTCAATTTCCTGGTAACGCCGGCCGGCGGATAATAGCGGCCCGGATACTGTGTTACCGGAAGCCGTGGCGCCGAACCGCCCCCGGGACGTCGCAGCGCCGGTATTCCCATGCCATTTGTAAGGATAAGCCCGACCGGACCAATGATCCAATCAAGGATATTGTGAATATAAAATAGTATTAAGACCTGTTTACACAATTATTGCACATGCGAACACTCGTTTAACATTTTGGTAATCGGTCATCGAAATAATCAGGCGTCGACGAAGCCTGGGAGAGTACACAAAAAAATGGCCCAACCGGCCAAAGTTACGGCAACCGAAACGGCGGGCGTAGAAGAGCTTCTGACGTTGGCGCGCGACAAGAGTGTCGCCGGACGTACGGCGCTGGTGGGCGCCGTGAGCGACCTCTACTTCGAGCACCCATCCAGCCATGGCGAGCGCGAAGACGCGCTTATGACCGGCATCCTCCACCAGTTGATTCACGATGTCGAGATGTCGGTGCGGCGGGCGCTGGCGGTCCGCCTCGCGGACCGCGACAACGCGCCCCGCGATCTCGTCGTGACGCTGGCAAACGACCGGATCGAAGTCGCTCATCCGATCCTGTCGCGCAGCAATGTACTCGACGACGAGGAGCTGATCCGGATCGTCGAACAGCGGGCGGCCGGACATCAGCTGGCTATCGCCATGCGCCGCTCGATCACCACCGCCGTCTCCGGCGCGCTCGTCGGCACGGAAAACCAGGGCGTGATCAAAACCCTTCTCGAGAACAAGGACGCCGCGATCTCCCAGGCGACGATGGCGTATCTCGTCGAGCAGTCGCGGCGGATCGATGCTTACCAAAATCCGCTGCTCCTCCGGGAGGACCTTGGACCGGCGCTCGCCAAGCGGATGTATTGGTGGGTTTCGGCGGCGCTGCGCGAACACATCCTGCGGATTTACGAGATCGATGAGGACGAGCTCGACGGCACGTTGCAGCAGACCGTCGAGGAGGTGGTCGCCGAAAGCTACAATGCGGCGAGGCCGGGCGGCGGGGGCCAAAACACGCTGGCCGACCATCTTCACCGCAACGGCGCCATCACGCCCCGTCTCCTGATACAGGTGTTGCGCGAGGGCGAGATTCCGCTGCTCGAAACGCTGTTCGCGAAGTTCACCGAGCTCAATTCCGCGCTGGTGAAGCAGGTCCTTTATGAGCCGGGCGGCCGCGGCCTCGCCATCGCCTGCAAGGCCGTCGGCGTCGAAAAGTCCGACTTCGCGTCGATCTTCCTGCTCAGCCGCCAGGGAAGGTCCGGCGACAAGGTTGTCGATCCCCGGGAACTGACGACGGTGCTGGCGTTCTACGACACCCTGCTGCAGACGGGCGCGGCGGCGATCATCGCCCGCTGGCGTCTGGATCCCGATTATTTGGGCGCCATCCGCGATCTCAAGGACGGCCTTACCCGATAAAGCGGATGGTGATAGGAATCGCGGCCGGAATCAGTCCAACCGCTCGATCGTGATCGCGTCGCCTTCGCCCACGGCGGCGAGGCTGCGCACATCCTCCCGCGCGCGGCCCCAGATATTGGTGCGGGCGGCAAGGCGGATCTCGTCGCCGCGCGAGACCGGCGTGCGGCCGAAACCGATGGCGATCGAATCGCCCTCGACCCAAAAGGCCAACTCTCCCGCCTCCACCACATCCCTGGCGTCGTACTCCCGCCCGACGCTCAGCGGCGCCGCGAAATAGACTTCCTCGCCCCACAGGTTGGCCGACGAGGTAAACGGCGCCGCCGCGTAAATGGCGTCCGCGGTATGCGTGTCGAACAACTCCGCGGTGATGGTGACCGGGCCGATAACCATCTTGAGCGTCCGCATCTCTCCCGCCCCCTATCCGGCCGCCGCCTCGAGCGCGGCCACCCCCGGCAAGTCCTTGCCCTCGAGCCATTCGAGGAAGGCGCCGCCGGCGGTCGAGACGGTGCTGAAATCGTCCCCGACGCCGGCCAACGCGAGCGCCGCCACGGTGTCGCCGCCACCGGCGACCGAAACCAGCTTGCCGGACTTGGTGAGCGCCGCCGCCGCCCGCGCCACGGCCACCGTGCCCGCCTCGAAGGGCGGCGTCTCGAAGGCGCCGAGCGGCCCGTTCCAGACCAGCGTGCGGCAGTCTTCGAGCCGGGCTTTTAGCGCGGCGACCGATTTCGGGCCAATGTCGAGGATCATCTTGTCCGCGGGCACCGCTCCGATTGCCACCGTCCGGGTCGCCACGCCCGCCTCGCATGCGGCGGCCACCACGGCGTCCGTCGGCAGCACGATCTCGCAGCCCGCCGCGCTGGCCCGTTCCATGATCCCGCGCGCGGTCGCGGCCAGATCGTGCTCGCACAGCGACCGGCCGACGGCCACGCCAGCCGCGTTCAGGAAGGTGTTGGCCATGGCGCCGCCGATGATCAGAGCGTCGACCCGGCCTACCAGGTTACCGAGCACGCCGAGCTTGGACGAAATCTTTGCGCCGCCGACGATGGCCGCCACCGGCCGCGCCGGATTTCCGAGCACGGAATCGAGCGCTTCGAGCTCGGCTTGCATCAGCCGTCCCGCCGCCGCCGGCAGCAGCCGGGCCAGGGCGTCGATCGAGGCGTGCGCCCGGTGCGCGCAGGAAAACGCATCGTCGACATAGAGATCGCCGAGGGCGGCGAGCGCGGCGGCGAAGTCCGCGTCGTTGGCTTCCTCGCCGGGATGGAAACGCAGGTTCTCGAGGAGCGCTACCTCGCCGTCGGCCAGCCCGGCCACCACCGCCGACGCCGCGGGCCCCACGCAATCGGCCGCGAACGCGACCGCGCGCCCATCCAGCGCCGCCTCCAGCGCCGGCAGCACTCGATCCAGCGACAGCGCCGGATCGGGCCGCCCCTTGGGCCGGCCGAAGTGGGAGAGCAGCACCACCCTGGCCCGCTTCTCCACCAGCTCTTTCACCGTCGCCGCCAGACGCGCCAGCCGGGTGGCGTCCATGACCTCGCCGCCGCGCATCGGCACATTGAGATCGGCCCGCAGCAGCACCCGCTTGCCGGC
>CBDVDY010000102.1:0-9455 GCA_965372875.1 uncultured Alphaproteobacteria bacterium
CTCGGCTTCGACATGGGCGGCACCTCGACCGACGTGTCGCTGATCCAGGACGGCACGCCCAATATCTCGCGCGAGACTTCGCTCGGCTACTACCCGATCAAGGTGCCATCGGTCGAGGTGCACAGCGTCGGCGCCGGCGGCGGCTCGATCGCCCACGTGCCGATGACCGGCGCGCTCCGCGTCGGACCGGAGAGCGCCGGCGCCCAGCCGGGACCCGCCTGTTACGGCCAGGGCGGCGATCAGCCTACGGTGACCGACGCCAACGTGGTGCTCGGGCATCTGCCGCCGAGCCTTTTGGGCGGCGAGATGGACCTCGACGTCAAGGCCGCGGAAGAAGCGGTCGGCAAGATCGCACGCGCCCTGGGGCTCGACCTCTACCAGGCGGCGCAAGGCATCCTCGACATCGTCAACGAGAACATGTTCGGCGCGTTGCGGCTGGTGACGGTGCAGAAGGGACTCGACCCGCGCGATTTCGCGCTCGTGGCGTTCGGCGGCGCCGGGCCGATGCACGGCAACGCCATGGGGATGCTGGCCGGCTGCTTCCCGGTGATCGTGCCGCCGACGCCGGGCGTGCTCTCGGCCCTGGGATTCCTTTATTCGGACGTCAAGAACGAGTTCGCCAAAACCTACATCCGCAATATCTCCGACGTGCAACCCGACGAGGTAAGCGGAATCTTTGCCGGACTCGGGCGGGAAGCCCGGAAATGGCTCCAGGAAGAAGGCATCGAGGAGCAAAACCAGGACCTGCGCTACCAGGCCGACGTGCGCTATTTCCGGCAGGGCTACGAATTCGCGCTCGATATCGGCCCCGATGCGCTGGGCGACGGCGGCCTTGGCGAACTGGAAAGCCGGTTCGGCACGATCCACGAGCGGCTATACGGCTTCAGGCTGGACCAACCGGTCGAACTGGTGAACCTGCGCGCGGTCGGCTCCGGCCGCGTGGTCAAGGTCGAATTCCCCAAGTTCGAAAAGGGCGACCCCAATCCCGCGGCCGCGATCATCGAGCAGCATCGCGTGTATTTCGACGGCAGCTTCGCCTCGGCCAACATCTATGACCGTAACCTTCTTACCGCCGGCAACCGGGTCGCCGGCCCGGCGGTGATCGTGCAGAAGGACTCCACGACGGTCATCCTGCCGGGCCATGTTGGCGAGGTTGACGAGTATCTGAACATCCTGATCCAACCCGAGGGCGCTAGCCCCTCGCCGAGGTGAGCCATGACGGATTTGAACCCTCCGGGCAAATCGATTTCGCTCGACGATCTGCTCAAGTCGAGCAAGGAGCAGTTCGACAGGATATTCGCGACGCAGATGAGCAGCGAGGGGCTGGTCGCCGCCAACCGGCGCCCGCCGACGGAAGAGGATCTTGCTTCCGCGAGCCAGGCGGCGCTGCAGAAAGCGGAGGCGGACAAACCGGCGCCGCCGGAGCCGGCCGGCCCCGGTCAGGCGCCCACGAACGGCGGCGAGGCGTCCACGAACGGTGGCGCGGCGCCGGCCGCCGAAGCCACGCCCCTTGTGGAGCCCGCGCCGGCTCCGGCCGCGCCGCTTAAAGCGCCCGAGACGGGAAGCGGCCTGGATACGGTGACGCTTGACCTGATCGAGAATGCGCTCAGGAACGCGCGTCATGAGATGGACGCCGTGCTGTTCCGCTCGGCCATGTCGCCGGTGATCCGCGAGCAGCACGACGAATTCCCGATGATCACCGACGCCAAGGGCAGGATGATCGTCGGCCAGTTCGGCTCCTACATCGCCGAAATGCTGGCGGAGCAGAACTTCGACCTCTATCCCGGCGACGTGATCCTGCAAAGCGACCCCTACAAGTGCGGCGGCGCGATCAGCCATATCAACGACTGGATGGTGCTGGTGCCGATCTTCTACGAGGAAGAGATGGTCGGGTTCAGCTCGATGTTCGGGCACATGATGGACGTCGGCGGGCCGGTGCCGGGAAGCATGCCGACGGCGGCCACCTCGATCTTCGGCGAAGGCATGAAAATTCCGCCGATCAAGATTTACGAGCGCGGCGAGATCAACAAAGCAGCGCTCGACCTGCTCATGAACAACACCCGCACGCCGGAAATGAACTTCAGCGATCTGATGGCGATCATCGCCGGCAGCCGCGCCGGCGAAAAGCGGGTGATCGAGATTTGCGACCGTTTCGGCAAGGAGCGGTACAAGCGGGCCTGCGAGGCGCTGCTGGACCGGACCAATCGCGCCATGCGCCAGTTGATCGTGCAGAACCTGCCCGAGGAACCGCAATCGTTCGAGGATTACGTCGACGACGACGGGCTCGGCAACGGCCCCTTCAAGATGAAGCTCACCGTCTGGCGCGAGGGCGAGCACGCCTACTTCGACTGGACCGGAACCTCGGCGCAGGCGCCGGGGCCGATCAATTTTTACCTCAACGAAGCCATGTTCAAGATGTTCATCGGCGTCTACATGATCATGGTCTTCGACCCCCAGATCCTGTTCAACGACGGGTTCTACGATCTCATCCACGTCACCCTGCCCAAGGGCACGCTGGTCCACCCCAACTTTCCGGCGGCGCTGGGGTCGCGAACGCACGCCTTGGCGCGCCAGTTCGACGTCCTGGGTGGCGCGCTCAGCAAGAACGCGCCCGAGATGGCGACCGCGGCGGGATACGGCTCGAGCCCGCATTTCCTGTATTCCGGGACCGACAAGGATGGCCGTCCCTTCCAGTTGATGGAGATTCTCTATGGCGGCATTCCGGGCCGGCCGGTCGGCGACGGCATGGACGGCCATTCCTGGTGGCCGCTGTTCGAGAACATCCCGAGCGAGTACCTGGAAAGCTATTACCCGATGCTGGTCGAGAACTACGGCACGGTCCCCGATTCCGGCGGCGCCGGTCTGCACCGCGGCGGCAACGGCGTCGAAAAAGTGTATCTGATGCTGGAGGAAGGCGAGATTTCGATCCACGACGACCGGCACATCACGCAGCCCTGGGGCATCCTCGGCGGCACGCCGGGTACGTGTTCGTCGAAGTGGCTGGTGCGCAAGGACGGCGGCAAGGAGCCGCTGCCGTCGAAGGTGGACAACGTCAAGGTGCGCGGCGGCGACCGGATCATTTTCATCACCGCCGGGGGCGGTGGCTGGGGCGACCCGCTCGAGCGCGACCCGGTGAAGGTGCGAAACGACGTGGCGCGCAAGCTTGCCACCGCGGCGGCGGCGCGCGAACGCTACGGCGTCGTGGTCAACGGCGCGAACGCCGAACTCGACGTCAGGGCGACCAGTGATCTGCGTGAAAACATGAGAAGTACCCGTAAGGCGCTTCCCGTCTTCGATTTCGGGGATCGTCCATCGGCCAACGGAGGCATGGCGCAACAGGCCGGTTGAGGCCGCGCGCGGGCCGGGAAACTTAATACTCTAGGACAAGGCGGAGAGCCAATCCGCCGGCGGGAAACAGGGGCAGGACAATGATCGAAACTTGGATTTCCATTATCATCGCCGCGATTGTCGTCATCGCGATCGTCTACATCATCTCGATTTGGGTCTACAAACGCGCCCCCGCGAATATGGGTTTCATCCGCACGGGTTTGCTGGGCACCAAGGTTTGCCTCGGCCGCGGCGCGATCGTGCTGCCGGTCTTCCACGAAGTGACCTGGATCTCGCTCGAAACGATGAAGCTGATCATCAGCCGCGGGCGCGACCAGGGGATTCTCACGTCGGACAATATTCGCGTCGATATCACGACCGAGCTCTACACCCATGTCGGCCACACCGCCGAGGCCCTGCTGACCGCGAGCCGGACGCTGGGCGAGAAGACGTTCGACGCGGAAAAGGTACGCAATTTGCTGGAAGCCAAGGTCGTCAGCGCGCTCAGGTCTTATGCCGCGACCAAGACGCTGACCGAACTGCACGAGGATCGCGACTCCTTTGCCATGGGCATCAAGGAAAACGTCATCGACAGCTTTAGCGCCAACGGCCTGACCCTCGAGGAGGTGACCATCGTCACCCTCGAGCAGACCGGCAAGGAATACTTCAAGACCGACAACGTGTTCGACGCCGAAGGCCTGAAAATCATCACCGAGATCACCTCGGACGCCAAGCGGCGGGTACACGAGACCGAGAAGCGCACCACCGTATCGATCCGGCAGAAGGATCTGGACACCCAGCTCGAGCTTCTGGAGATCGAACGGCTGGAAGCGTTCGCCCGCGCCAACCAGGACAAGGAAGTCTCCAACGAACAGGCGCTGCAATTGGGCGAAAAGCAGAAATACGTCCTCGACCAGCGCCGGTCCGTAGAGGAAAAGGAGATCGAAACCGAGAAAACGCTGGAGCACCAGCGCGCCGCGCGCGATATCGCCATCACCGAGGAGGCGAAGAAACGCGAGACTTCGGAAATTCATAAGGACCTGGCGCTGGAGATGGAGCGCAAGGAAAGGGAGATCGAACTCTCGCGCAAGGAACGCGAGCGCCAGCGGGCCGAGATCGAACGCGCCACCGCGGTCCTGACGGACGAGGAAGCCGCCCGCGACGCCCGCCACTCGGCGGCCGAGGAAGCGACCCTGGCGATGCGCAAACGGGCGCTCGAGACCAAGCTCGCGACCCTCGAACTCGATCAGCAGGAAGACGTGGCGGCCGCCCTCCAGGAACAGGCGGTTTCCAACGAAAAAGCCCGCGCGATCAGCGAGAAGCAGCGCTTTGTCCTGGAACAGCGCTGGGAAGTCGATCAGCAGGAGATCGACAAGGCGTTGGCGTTCGAACGGGCGCAAATCCAGAAGGAAGCCCAGATTATCGAGGAAAACGCCAGGCGCGAGGTGGCCGACGTGCGCCGGGCGACGGCGGTGGAAATCGAGGAGCGCGAGCGCGAGATCGCGTTGATCGGCAAGGAGCAGGAGCGGGAAATCGCCGACATCCAGCGATTTTTGGCGCGCGAGATCGAGGAGCGCGAACGCGAAATCGCGCTGACGCAGAAAACCAGGGAATTGGAGCAGGTCGAGGTCGAACGCCTGCAAACAACGGCGGAGCGGGAGCGCGCCGCGCACGACGCGGATTCGGTGCGCATCGTCGCCGACGCCGAGCGCGACAAGGAGATCGACCGGATCGTCGCCGAGAAATTGGCGGCGTCGGCGCGCATCGACGAGGAGAACAAGGCGCAAATCAACGCCATGCACATGGTCAGCCAGTCCGAGGCCCGCAAGCGGGCGGCGGCGGAGGAAGCCGACGCCATTCTCACCCGGGCCCGCGCCAACAGCGACGCCCAGAAGGTCGCCGCCGAGGGCATCGAGAAAGAGGCGGGCGCCAAGGGAAGAGCGGAGATGGAGATCGAAACCCTGCGCGTCGGCAACACCCAGCGCATGCTGGAGGCCGAGGCCGCCGGCATCGAGGCCAAGGCGGACGCCCTCAAGAAATACAACGACGCCGCGACCTTCCTCGAGCTGGCGAAACTGCACATCGAGGCCGAGCGCGACATCCATATCGACCAGGCCAAGGCCATGGGCAACGCCCTGCAAAACGCCCAGATCCGCATGTATGGCGGCGGCGGGGGCGATGGCGACGGCACCATGGACACCATCCGCGGGCTGTTCACCTCGGGTTTCGGCCTCGGCGAAGTGCTGGAGGGCGTCGCCCAGTCCCTGCCCGAGGGTCTGCGCAGCCGGTTCGCCGAAAACGGTATCCGCGGCCTGTTCGGGCGGCCCTACCGCTCGGGGCAGCTCAAGGAATCGGCGCTGCATCTGGCCGCCCTGGTGAACGAGAGCATGAGCACCCGCAAGGCGCGGGCGGTGCCCTTCGCCCAAGCCGTCGCCACGCTCTCGGAGGCCGCCGGCGACGACCCGCAGGCAAAGGGCGCGGTCGCCCTGCTCGACCAGTTCAACGAGCAAGGCGCCTTCGACGACGTGCCGTTCGATACCGTCTGGGCGCTGGTGCAGGCGATGGCCAAGTCGAGCGATTAGGGTGTGGACTCATAAATGGCCGAAATCGACGTCGTCCTGCAAAATGTCGACAAGACCTTCGACGGCGACGTTCGCGCGGTGATCGATTTCAGCGCCGAAGTCGAGCGAGGCGAATTCGTCGCCATGCTCGGCCCCAGCGGCTGCGGCAAGACCACGATCTTGCGCATGATCGGCGGGCTGGAAGAGGTCACCGCCGGCAAGATCTACATCTCCGGCAACGACGTGACCGACCTCCCGCCTTCGCACCGCGACACCTCGATGATGTTCCAGAACTTCGCGCTCTTCCCCCACCGCACCGTGTTCCAGAACGTCGAATTCAGCCTCAAGATGAAGGGTATCGCGCCCGAGGAGCGGACCCGCCAGGTTATGGACATGCTCGACCTGGTGGATTTGTCGCCGCTTTCAAGTCGCCGGCCCAGCGACCTGAGCGGCGGGCAACAGCAGCGCGTGGCGCTGGCCCGGGCGCTGATCAGCCGGCCGACCGTCTTGCTCCTCGACGAGCCGCTCGGGTCGCTCGACTACAACCTCCGCGCGGCCATGATCGTCGAGTTGAAGAAGATTCAGCGCGAGCTCGGCATCACCTTCATCATGGTCACCCACTCGCAGCAGGAGGCGCTGTCGATGGCCGACAAGGTGATCGTGATGAGCGACGCGGTGATCCAGCAGATCGGCACCTCGCGCGACATCCACGAAAACCCGCGCACCAAGTTCGTGGCCGAATTCATCGGCAACAACAACTTGTTCGAGGGCACGATAAAGTCGCGCAGCGGTTCGTTCGTGTTCGTCGAGGCCCACGGCCAACTGTTCTACGTCAAGATTCCGGAACACATGCGCCAGGTGCGGATCGGCAAGGAAACCTATTTCTCGGTGCGGGCCGACGTGATGCACACCGGCGAGCACCCGGAGATGGCCAACCGGATCGAGGGCAGCTACGTCACCACCGAATTCATGGGCTCGCTCGAGACCGACCTGTTCGAGGTGGCGCCCGGGCTGATCGTCCATGTCGAGCAGCACCGCACCGCCTCGGACCGCGTCTACAACATGGGCGAGCGCGAAATCATCTGCTGGGGCGCCGACGGCGGCGTGCTGCTGGACTGAGGCGGACGAACGCCCGCCTACCGCGATCGTCGGTAGAGGATGGTGTAGACCACCAGAAACAGCGAGATCATCGCCAGCGAGAAGGCGGTCGACGCCGTGCCCAGCGCGAACAGCGTCGGTCTTATGCGCTGGGTCATCGAGGCGTTGATGTCGAGCGGCAGGGTGTTGACGTCGCCCGAAAGCAGGGTGGTGCGCGCGAATTCGTCGTACGAAAGGGTGAAGCCGAACAAACCGGCGGCGACGATGCCGGGCAGGATCAGTGGCAGCGTGATCTCCTTGAACACCGTCCATTCGCTGGCTCCCATATCGCGGGCCGCCTCCTCCAGCGTCACGTCGAAGCGGTTGAAGACCGCCATCATTATCAGGAAGCCGAAGGGCAGCGTCCAGACCACGTGCACGCCCAGGCCCGACGAGTACCAGGCCACCGGGATGCCGAGCTGCCGCATCAGCGTCGCCAGCCCCAGGCTAAGCAGGATTCCCGGCACCATCAGCCCGGCCATGACGGTGTAAAACAACACGCCCGAGCCGAAAAATTTCTTGCGGAAAGCCATCGCCAGCATGGTCGCGAACACGGCGGTGATCAGCATCACCATCAATGCCAGGATCAGCGAGCGGCCGAGCGCGCCCTGCAGATCGCCGACCGTCGAAGGCTCGATCAGCTTGTTGTACCAGTACAAGCTGGACCCGCGCATGGGGAAGCTGGTGCCGCCGCGCCGTCCCTGGAACGACAGGACGAACATGGCGATCATCGGCCCGTAGACGAAGACGATGAACAGCCCGTAATAGACGCTGAACCCGGTCTTGACCCAGGCCTTACTCCGGCGTTGCGGCGTCCAGCGGGCCATTCTTACAGCTCCTTGCGGATGTTGACGACGCGCAGGATGATCACCACGCCGATCATCATCGCCAACATCAGCATCAACGCGTTGACCGCGGCGAACGGGTAGTTCGCGATGGCGTAATAGTTCAGGATCACCGTGCCGGTTGTGCTGGTCTTGCCGCCATAGACCACGACCGCGGTGGCGAACTCGCCCATGATCAAGACGAAAATGAAGATCAAGCCAATGGCCACTCCCGGCAGCGACAGGGGCAGGATAATCTCGCGGAAGGTCTGGAACGAGGTCGCGCCCATGTCGCGCGCCGCCTCGAGGATCGCCTTGTCGATCTTGGCCAGCGAAAAGAAGATCGGACCGACGATAAGCACGACGTAGAGCTGGACCAGGGCCATCGTGTAGCCGAACTCGGAATACAGCAAAGTGCTCAAAGGCTTATCGATGATGTCCAGATCGACCAGCGCTTTGTTGAGAAGCCCCCGGCGGCCCAGCATCGGCAGCCAGGCCACTGCCCGGATCAAATAGCTGGTCCAGAAGGGCACCATGCAGAGGAGGAAGAGGGCCAGCTGATATTTGAAGGCCCGCACCTGCATGGCCAGGAAATAGGCGATCGGATAGCCCAGCAGCAGGCAGAAGACCATGACCTCGAGGGTAAATCTGAAGGTGGTACCCAACGTGTCGATGAAGATGCTTGGGCGCAGGAACCTGTTCGAAGAGGAATCGAAGAAACCCTCCGTGGTGAAATAGTCGGCGTAATATTTCAGCGACAGGTCCGGCTCCATGCCGTGACCGGTGGATTTCCAGAAACTGAAAACGATGATGCTGACCAGCGGCACCACCAGAAAAATCAACAGCCACAGCGCCGCCGGCGTGACCAGCCAGCCGACGGGAAAGCCGCTCTCGCGCCGGATCGCGCGGGCCGAAACGGCGACATCGGGCGGCAGCGGCTGCGCGCCGATCAAACCGGTATGCTGCGGGGACATGGTCCGATTCATGCCAGCGGCTCGGAAAGGGGTTGCGGCGGTCCGTTTTCCACACCCTAGTGCTCAATGGGCGGGCGCGGCCTATATGGCCCCGCCCGCCCGTCAAGCGATACGCGCCTTCCGGGGCGTCATGCCCCGGCATACGCGCCGGTTCAGGCGCTGAGGAACTCGGTCCAGCGCTTCACCAGATAGTCGTTCTCGTCCATCAACGAGTTCCACACGGCGATGTTCTTGAAACGGGCCTCGTACGAGCCGCCGTCCCGGACCTCGCCCTTGGGCACGATGATGGTGCCGAACGGATCGGGCAGGTCCTTGGCGGCGGGCTTGCCCAGGTACCAGTAGTCCCATTCCGCGGCGGAGAGATGCTTCTTCACGTTCTCCGGCACCGACATGTAGTAGCCCTGCCGGGCGACGAAGGCGCCGGCCCAGCCATCGAGCCACCAATTGAGGTATTCGTAGGCGGCGTCGAGTTGCTTGCCCTTGACCTTGGTGGAGATCGAAAGACCGCCGTGCCAGCCGCGCATGCCCTCCTTCGGCGAGGCGTAAATGACGGGCACGCCCTCGGCCTTGATCGCGGTAACCGCCGGCGACCACATGCTCTCGAGCGCCACCTCGCCGCTGACCATCAGGTT
>CBDVDY010000103.1:0-9315 GCA_965372875.1 uncultured Alphaproteobacteria bacterium
TGGTCATCGACTACGGCCGTTTCAGCCTCGATGCGAAATTGAAGCAGGTCGAGGCGCTCCCCATACCGAATTGTTAATACCAAATCTCACTGATAGTGACCCATTTGACCGCCAAGATTTTTTCCGCCGGCTAGGCGCGGGTCGCGCCGTGGTGCAGCGCACCACAAGCGGCGCGCAACGAATCCGGCGGACAAAAGATGGCGGCGTTCGGTGGGGCGGATTGGCCCTCCGGCCGCGTTACGCGGCTTGCCCGATGCGGGGCATCGCGCCGCGCCACGTGCCTAACCGGAGGGCCAATCCGCCGCCATCAAATGTGCCAATATCAGTGAGACTTGGTATTTCACCCCGACCAGATGGCCGGGCGATTTCCTCTCTCCGCTAACGCCCGCCAATCGGAAAACCGCGTCCCTTGCCGATGGCGTCCCGTCCCAGGCGCGCGCGCACGTCGTCGATGGCGCGCTCCACTTTGGCGCGCCGCCTCGCGTCCGGATCCAAAAGGTCGGGCGGGTCGGCATCCGCGGCGGGCGACATGCGGCTGGCGCCGACGCCGATCAGCCGGTACGAGGTGCCGTCGGCTTCCTTTTCGAGGAGCGGCGCCGCCGCCCGGTAAATCACCTCGGCGAGCTGGGTCGGCGCGTCCATCGTGCGGGAGCGCGTTCGCAGACGAAAATCCGCGGTCTTGAGCTTCAGAGTCACCGTTTGTCCGGCGAGGCCGGCGCTCTTCAGGCGCCTCGCCACCCGCTCGCAGAGTTGCCACAACAAGCGCGCCAGCCGGTCGGCGCCGGCGACATCCTGGTCGAATGTGGTCTCGGCCGAGACGCTTTTGGTGTCGGCATGGGGCTCGACCCGGCGATCGTCGATTCCCCGCGAAAATCGCGCCAGGCGCCGGCCGATGGCACCGTATCGGGCAACAAGGCCGGCCTCGTCCATGCCTTGGAGTTGGCCGATCCCGGTGATGCCGTCGGCCACGAGCCGCTTGCGCAGGGCTCGGCCAACGCCCCAGATCAGACCGACTTCCCGGCCGGCGAGGAAAGCCGGGGCGTCGGCCCGGCCGATCACCGCGAAGCCCCGCGGCTTGTCGAGATCCGAGGCGATCTTGGCGAGGAATTTGTTGTAGCTCAGGCCGACCGAGACCGGGACGCCGATTTCGCTGGCGACGCGGCGGACGAGATTGGCCATGGTCCGCGCCGGGCTGCCGCCGTGCAGTCGCCTGGTGCCGGTAAGGTCGAGGAAAGCCTCGTCCACCGAGAGCGGCTCGACGAGCGGTGTCACGTCGCGCATCAATGCCCGTACTTCGCGGCCGACGGCGGTATATTTTGCCATGTCGGGACGGATCACGACCGCGTCCGGACATGCCTTGAGCGCCTTGAACATGGGCATCGCCGAACGCACGCCGTAGGTCCGGGCGGTGTAGCAGGCGGCGGCGACGACACCGCGCCGGCCACCCCCGATAATCACCGGGCGCTCGGCCAGTTCGGGATTATCGCGCTTCTCGACGCTGGCGTAGAATGCGTCGCAATCGAGATGGGCGATCTCCAGCTTGTCGAGCTCGGGATGGGCCAGGAGGCGCCGCGAGGCGCATTCAGGGCATCGCGCCGGCGGCTCGTCGATTCGGGCCTCATGCCCGCAATCGCGGCACAGGATGCTCATCCGCCGTCCTCTTCCGGCCAGAGCCAGGCGGCGCCGCGCACGCCGCTGGAATCGCCGTGCCGTGCCGCCGCGAGCCTGGTATCGACGCGGTCGGAAAATACGAACGGCTCCCACAGGCGCGGCACGTTGCCGAACAGCCGCGAAAGGTTCGAAACCCCGCCACCAAGCACGATCACCTCTGGATCGACGATATTGATAATTGCGGCCAAGGCGCGCGCGAGACGATCCTCGTAACGAGCCAGGCTGGCCTCGGCCGCCGTGTCGCCGTCCCGCGCCAGCGCATCGATATCCGCCGGCGCAAGCGCCCGCCCGCCCGCTTCCTCGTGGTCGCGCGCCAAGCCCGGGCCGGAGAGGAACGTTTCGACACAGCCCGAACGGCCGCAATAGCAGGCGGGTCCGGGGCGTTCGTCGTCATTCGGCCAGGGCAGGGAATTGTGGCCCCACTCACCGGCGATGGCGTTGGCGCCGGCCAGGCTCTTGCCATCGATCACCAGGCCACCGCCGACACCGGTGCCGAGGATCGCGCCGAAGACCACCGATGCTCCGGCGCCGGCGCCGTCCACGGCCTCCGACAGCGCAAAGCAATCGGCGTCGTTGGCGAGACGTACCGGACGGCCCAGCCGTTCGCACAGATCGCGGTCCAGCGGGTGGCCGATAAGCCAGGTTGAATTGGCGTTCTTGACCAGACCGGTGGCCGGGGAAATCGCACCCGGAATACCAATACCCAGCGAGCCTCGTTGCCCAATCTCGCTCTCGATACTACCGACCAGAGCCACGACGGCATCGAGCGTGGCGGCATAGCCGCTCTGGGGCGAAGGAACCCGCCGACGCAGCAACTCATGGCCAGCGCCGTCAAGGGCGATGGCTTCGATCTTGCTGCCGCCAAAATCCACACCGATGCGCATTACCGCCCACTTTATCGGGGTTTGGACCCTGCGCCTATCGCGGGCGCCCGGTCGGCCTGGAACGGCGCCAAGAACGGTCAATTCGCTTATTTCGGGCCGCGCACGGCCCAATCAAAATACCCGGTCCCGTGCCGTTAACCCGATTTCCTAACGAATTGTTAAGATTGTTTGGTATATCACTCAATGGAAGGAATTTTTTTCCGGCATCGGCCGAAAAACATACAATCATGGTTGACGGAGAGAAGCGCAATGAGCCCAGATAGTTCGGAATCCGCGGCGGCAACCGGTTCCGCGGCGGAAGGCGCCGCAAAGGCGAAGGGTTCGAAGACGGTCCTCATTGTTGAGGACAACGAACTCAACATGAAGTTGTTCCATGACCTGCTGGAAGCGCATGGTTACGCGACGTTGCAGACCCGCGATGGCCTGGAAGCGCTCAAGATCGCGCGCGAGAACAATCCGGACCTTATTTTGATGGATATTCAGCTCCCCGAGGTCTCGGGTCTCGAGGTTGCTAAGTGGATCAAGGAAGACGAAAACCTAAAAAAGATTCCGATCATCGCCGTAACCGCTTTTGCCATGAAGGGCGACGAGGAAAAAATCCGCCAGGGCGGATGCGAGGCGTATATCGCCAAGCCGATTTCCGTTTCCAAGTTTCTGGAGACCGTGGAACGATTTCTGGACTGACGACGGCCTAGCCTGAATGCCTGCCCGTGTCCTAGTTGTCGACGACCTGCCGGCCAACGCAAAGCTTCTGGAAGCAAAGCTGGTCCGCGAGTACTTCGACGTGTGCACCGTCGCCGACGGCGAATCCGCGCTCGTGTTCGCGCGCGAAGAGTCGCCCGACATCGTGCTGCTCGACATCATGATGCCGGGTCTCGACGGTTTCGAAGTATGCGAGCGACTTAAGGCCGATCCCAAGACCGCGCACATTCCCGTCATCATGGTGACCGCGCTCAGCGACGTCGCCGACCGGGTCCGCGGGCTCGAAGCCGGGGCCGATGACTTCCTGACCAAGCCGGTCGACGAAATGGCCCTTTTCGCCCGGGTCAGGTCCCTGGTTCGTTTGAAGATGATGATGGACGAGTTGCGCTTGCGCGAGGACACGAGCGAGCAGCTCGGCGCGCTGACCGAGGGGTTCGCCCTTAACGTGAGCGACGCGAGCGACGCCTGCCTGTTGCTGGCCGAGGACGACAAGTCGAGCGCCGACAAGATTCGCGCGATTGTCGAGGAGGGCGGCTACGACTTGCGCGTGGCGAGTTCGCGCACCGATCTCATTGGGCAAGCGACCAGCAAGCCGTACGACGTGTTGCTAATCAGTCTCGACGTTGCCGACGACGACGCGTTGCGCCTGTGCTCGCAACTGCGCTCGAACGACGAGACCCGGCACACACCCATCGTGTTGCTGGTCGATGAGAACGACAACAACCGCCTGGCCAAGGCGTTGGAATTGGGAGTCAACGACTACCTTATGCGTCCGGTGGACCGGCACGAGTTGATCGCCCGCATGCGTACCCAAGTGCGCCGCAAGAAGTATCAGGACCGTTTGCGCGCCAACTATCACCGCAGCCTGTCGCTTGCCGTCACCGATGGGCTGACGGAATTGTACAACCGCCGCTATTTGGCAACCCATCTCGATGCGCAGGTCAACCAGGCGCGGAGAAAAAGTAAGCCGCTGGCGGCGCTGATGATCGACATCGACCATTTCAAGACGGTCAACGACACTTACGGCCACGCCTGCGGCGATGAGGTGCTGCGCGAAACGGCCCGGCGAATATCCGCGAACGTACGGAGTTTCGACACGGTCGCACGTTACGGCGGAGAGGAATTCGTCGTGGTCATGCCGGATACCGATCCGGAATCGGCGGCCGCCGTCGCGGAGCGGCTGCGCCAAACGATTTCGGCCACGCCAGTGAAAGTCGTGGAGCCGGCGGCCATCGTCCCGGTCACCGCCAGTATTGGTATTGGCACGGCGGAACCCGGCGCGAACGTCGCCGCCGCGGCGCTGCTGGAACGCGCGGACGAGGCGCTCTACGCGGCCAAAAACGGCGGCCGCAATCAGGTCTGCAGCGTGGGCGAAGAAGGCACGCCGCAACGGGTAAATGGCGGAGTTCTTGGCTGAGAGCCCGCCGAGCCGGAACGAGCAAACGACGAAGGGCCGCCCGTATCGGGGCGGCCCTTCGTCGTTTGCGCGGAGACCCGCCGGCAATGGCCCGGCGGGAGCGGCTATTTCATCTTGGATTCCTTGAACAGCACGTGCTTGCGCGCGACCGGGTCGTACTTGCGAAATTCCAGCTTATCCGTGGTTTTCTTGGGGTTTCTCTTGGCCACGTAAAAATACCCGGTGTCCGCGGTGCTCACCATCTTGATCAGGATGGTATTGGGTTTAGCCATTTCTCGCGCGTCCCTCGAGGGGGTTCAAACCATGACGGGGGCGAACAATACAGGCGCCCGCCGCGGTGTCAAGGCCGGCCTCGCTTAACGTCGGCCGTCCGCGGGCTGGGCGTTTTCGGCCTTGGCGACACCGGCGTACGCCACCATCGCCCGCCGGTACAGGGCGTTATCGGCGATCACCTGCCGCGCCACGTCGAGCTCGATGTCGGTCTCTCCGCCGGTGTCGACGCTTGCCGGGCAAGTGGCGCGCAGGTCGGACGTACCCGCCGCATCCGGGACGTTGTGTGTGCGCCACGTCGCCATCGTCGCCAGCGTCGCCGTCCGGTCGCCGCGAAGCTTGGCGATGGACCCGCTTGCGTCATTCTTGGCGCCGCTGGTGCACACCGTCGGCATGACACCGAGGTGATGCAATGCGTATCCCGAAGGCGCATGGAAGCGGGACCAAGTAAGCGTCAATTCGCCATGGTTGCGCAGCGGAAAGACGCTCTGCACGGTGCCCTTTCCGAAGGAATTGGAGCCAACCACGACGGCCCGGCCGAGATCCTGCAACGCCGCCGCGACGATTTCGGAAGACGAAGCCGATCGCCCGTTGACCATGACGACAATCGGACGTCCGGCCAGGATATCGCCGAACTCGGCGTCGTATTGCTGGAAGCTGCCGGGATGCCGCCCCTCCGTGGTGACGATCCGCCCCCTGTCGAGAAACAAATCGGCGACCTCGATGGCCTGGTCGAGAAGCCCGCCCGGGTTATTTCGAAGATCGAGGATCAGGCCCCGAAAATCGGGCGCCAACTCGTCGCGCGCGGTGTTGACGGCGTCCGCCAGCGTCGACGCCGTGCGCCGGTTGAAACGCGAGAGCCGAACATACAACACGCCGTCCTCACGCTGCGACGTTACGGTCACAGGCACGATATGGCGCCGCACCATGAGAACTTTCAGCGGCTGAGGACTGTCGTCGCGCGCCAACGTCATCGAGACCTGGGTCCCGCGGCGGCCACGCAATCTCTTCACCACCTGGCGCAGGTTCATGTCGGTCGTTGGGACCCCGTCGATCCGGGAAATCGAGTCGTTGGCGCGGACGCCGACGCGCGACGCCGGAGAGTCCGGGGTCACGGACACCACCCGGATCAGGCCGTCATCGATGCGGATACGGACCCCGATGCCGCCGAATCCTTCGCGTTGAGCCTGAATGTCGCTCGCCTCCTCGGGCGTCGCATAGCGCGAGAACCGGTCGAGGCCCGACAGCGCGCTGTCGAAGACCGCCTCGAAAAGCTTCTCTTTGGGCGCGCCCCGCACCTTGTCGGAGGCGCCGCGGCTCGCGTTCAGAACCCTGATCGTCAGCGCCGACCAGCCGTCGATATCGTTCTGCTCGGGTGCCGGGAATTTTGCCAGCGAGACGTCGTCGGCGCTGAGCCAGACGACGCCGTCCGCGCGCTTTACCCGCAGGGCGGAGTCGATGCCGTTCAGGCCCCTAAGGCCGCTCAACGTCATTTCGTCGACCGAGACCGGATCGATATATTGCCGGTAAATGTGGCTGTAGACCTCGTCGACCACCGACCTGGCGGCGGGGGTCGCGAGGCTGGCGGACTCGGGCTCGACCGTCTCGGCGCACCCGGCGACCGCTAGGACCGCCACCGCCGCACTCAGGTGCCGTACAACGCGGGACAGCGACATAGCAGGCCGCCGCCGGCTCACCTCTCCATCGTCCGCGCCGCGCCGCAAGACCGGCTCTACCCTTGCCACCATCGATTCCCTGCCTGTCGTTCGGCTCGTTTCACGAGCCTTTTTCTAAAATTATTGCTATCCCCATGGAGCCGCTTTTCACCGGAAAAGTCAACTCGACTCCGACTGAATGGTTAACAAAATCCATGGAATCCGCGGCTTTCGAGCGTCCAAAAAAGTGCCGGGCCCGGCGCGACCGGACTCGGCACCTAGCGCTTTCCCCTACGGCGGCCGCGGGGCTTGCCTGGCCTGCGCGGCGGTCGGCCGTCTGGTTTCCGCCGCCGGCCGGTCGCCGCGCCCTGTGCCTCGAGCAGCTCAAACACCAGGCTGCCGGTAATCGGCTCCGCTTCGACGAGCCGTATCTCGACCCGCTCCCCCAGGGAATAGGTACGGCCATGCCGTTCGCCGATCAGGCGGTGGTGGTCTTCGTCGTGGAAATAGTAATCGTCGGGCAACGAGCGCATCGGCACGATGCCGTCGGCGCCGGTTTCGTCCAGCGTGACGAACAGGCCGAACCGGGTGACGCCGTTGACCGATCCCGGAAACGTGCCGCCGATGCGGTCGGCGAGAAAGGCGGCGGTGAACCTGTCGACCGCGTCGCGCTCGGCCGCGGCGGCGCGACGCTCGGTAACCGACAGATGTTCGCCGGCCGCGACGAAATTGCCGGCCGCCTCGGCGCCGATGCCGCCGCCACCGCCACCCAATCCGAGTCCGCCGATCAGGGCCCGGTGAACCAGAAGGTCCGCGTAGCGCCGGATCGGCGAGGTGAAATGCGCGTAACGGACCAGCGACAGGCCGAAATGACCGAGATTGCCCGGGCCGTACAACGCCTGGTTCTGGCTGCGCAGCACCAACTGGTGCACCAATCGATGGTGTGGTGTATCGGCCGACTTGCGCAAAATGTCGTTGAAATGACGCGGCCGAATGACCTGGCCCCGGGCCAGGCGATAGCCGATGCTGGCGAGGAACTCGCGCAGGGCTTCCACCTTTGCCGGATCCGGCGGTTCGTGAATCCGGTACATGCAGGGCCGGCGGATGCGTTCCAAGGTTTCGGCCGCCGCGACGTTGGCGGCGATCATGAATTCCTCGATCAGCTTGTGACTGTCGAGACGCGCGCGCGGCTCGATTCGCTCGACGGTTCCGTCTTCCGCGATAACGATACGCCGCTCCGGCAGTTCTATATCGAGCGCCTGGCGTTTTTCCCTGGCCGCGGCGAGCGCCGCGTAGGCGCCGTAGAGCGGCGCGATGACGGGGGCGAGCTGGGCGCCGGCGGAGTCGTCGGACTGGCCGTCGCGCGTGGCCTGCACCTGGCTATAGGTCAGACGCGCCGCCGAGCGCATCAGCCCGCGCTCGAACCGGTGCCGCAGCAAGGCGCCTTCGCGGTCGATCCAGAGATGCGCGGCGAGGCAGGCGCGGTCCACGTCCGGGCGCAGCGAGCAAAGATCGTTGGACAATCCCTCCGGCAGCATCGGCACCACGCGGTCGGGGAAATAAACGGAATTGCCGCGCTCGTAGGCCGCGACGTCGAGCGCGTCGCCGGGGCGCACGTAATGGGCAACGTCGGCAATGGCGACAACCAGGTGCCAACCGCCCTTGTTCTTGGGCTCGGGGTCGGGCTCGGCCCACACCGCGTCATCGAAATCACGGGCGTCGGCGCCGTCGATGGTGACCAGCGGCAGGCCGCGCAGGTCGCTTCGCTTGTCCAGCGATACCGGTTTCGCCGCTTCGGCCTGGGCCAGCGCCTTGGCGCTGAATTCGGTTGGGATATCGTGGCTGTGTACCGCGATCAGGCTGACCGAATTCGGCCCTTCCGCGTCGCCCAGGCGCTCGACGATCCGCGCCCGCTTCAACCCCAGCGGCCGGCCCGGCAACAATTCCGCGAGCACCAGTTCGCCTTCACTGGCGCCCAGAGAATCGTCCTTTGCCACGGCGAGTTCGTCCCGGTAGCGCCGCGCGGTGGCTTTGAGCCGGCCGCCGTCGCCAGCCAACGAATAGACGCCCAGCACGCGGCTCGGCGCGGCGTGGATGCGGCGGATGATACGGGCTTCGTAGGTGCCGTCCTCGAGCTTGGCGAGACGCGCCAGCATCCGCTCGCCCACGCCCATCGCCGCCGCACCCCTTCGTTCGGGCGCCAGATAGATGATCGGCGGCGGCGCCTTCTCTTCCCAGGAGACCGGCCGAGCCAGAACCTCTCCGTCCTCGTCGGTGCCGGTGATCTCGACAACCGCGACGCTGGGCAACGCTCCCGGCTCGCGCAACCGGCGGCCGCGGCCACGGTCGATCAGCCCCTCCGCCGCCATTTCCTTCAACAGCGCCTTCAGGGGAACGCGGTCCGGGCCGGTGACGCGGAAGGCGCGGGCGATCTCCCGCTTGCCGACCTCGGCCGCACTCTCGCGGATAAATTCGAGGATTTCTTCCTTGCTGGGAAAATGCGCCGGTGTTTTGCGCGATGCGGTCAAGGCGAGCCGGGCTAATCGTTTGTTGCCGGGACCGCGTTTTTCCTGGCCGCCCGCTTGCCGCCCTTTTTGCCCGATTTGGCGGTGCTTTTCTTCTTGCCGGCCTTCGCTTTGGTCTTCGGTTTTGTCTTCTTTTTGGCCGCGCGGGCGGCGATCAACGCGACGGCGTCGTCCAAGCCGATGGTCTCGAC
>CBDVDY010000104.1:0-9244 GCA_965372875.1 uncultured Alphaproteobacteria bacterium
CCCCCTATCTTCTAGTTGACGTTAACGTAAACGTAAACTTGGCGGTTCAGGATCGCTGCGGCCGGCGGGGCCGACGTGACCCTTGTCATCCGGGCGCGTCGGCGCGATGTTTCCAGTGTACGCTGGCGCTGGCCAAGGGCCACGCACGACCACCCCCGCCGCCGCCCCGCCACGGAGGATGCCATGCCCGACGACGGGCTCGCGAAAAGCAAGGCCAAAAGGAAAAAGCGCTACAAGGCCAAGCACCGGCTGCGCTTCGTCACCGCCGCCGCGCTGTTCGACGGGCACGACGCGGCGATCAATATCATGCGCCGCATCCTGCAGGCGGCCGGGGCCGAGGTCATCCATCTGGGCCACAACCGCTCGGTCGAGGAGGTCGTCAGCGCGGCCATCGACGAGGACGCGCACGCCATCGCCGTGAGCTCCTACCAGGGCGGCCACGTCGAATATTTCAAATACATGGTCGATCTGCTGCGCCAGCGCGGCGCCGGCGATATCCGCGTCTTCGGCGGCGGCGGCGGCACCATCGTGCCGGAGGAAATCCGCGATCTCGAAGCCTATGGAATCACCCGCGTCTATTCGCCCGGCGACGGCCAGGCGATCGGCCTGGAAGGCATGATCGACGACATGCTGGAGCGCGCCGACCGCGATTTGGCGCACGATACGCCGAAGAGCATCGACGGGCTGAGCGCCGGGGCGCGCGGCGATCTCGCCCGCATCATCACCGCGGCCGAGGCCGGGACCCTCGACGCCAAGCTCGCCAAGGCAATCGAGCGGGCGGCGGCGGCAAGCAAGGCGCCCGTGCTGGGGATCACCGGCACCGGCGGGGCGGGCAAGTCGTCGCTCACCGACGAGATCGTGCGCCGCTTCCGCCTCGATTTGCCGGACATCTCCATCGCCATTGTCGCCGTCGATCCCTCGCGCCAGAAATCGGGCGGCGCGCTGCTCGGCGACCGCATCCGCATGAACGCCATCGGCACTGGCGACTCAAGCGACGCCGGCGGCATCTATATGCGGTCGCTGGCGACGCGCGCCTCGGGCAGCGAGGTCGCCGAATGCCTGCCGGGCGCCATTTCCGCCTGCAAGGCCGCCGGCTTCGATCTGGTGATCGTCGAGACCTCGGGCATCGGCCAGGGCAACGCCGCCATCGTGCCGCACGTCGATCTCTCGCTCTACGTCATGACGCCCGAGTTCGGCGCCCAGAGCCAGCTGGAAAAGATCGACATGCTGGACTTCGCCGATCTGGTGGCGATCAACAAGTTCGACCGCAAGGGCGCCGAGGATGCGCTGCGCGACGTGCGCAAGCAGGTGCAGCGCAACCGGGAGGCGTTCGCCGCCGCGCCCGAGGACATGCCGGTTTTCGGCACCATCGCCGCGCGCTTCAACGACGACGGCGTGACCGCCTTGTTCCACGGTTTGCTGGCGGCGTTCGCCGAGCGCGGACTGGCCGGCTGGGATGCTGGCGAGTTGGGCGGCGAGTTGGGCGCCTTGCGGGCCTCGAGCGTCCGCGCCGCGATCATCCCCGGCGAGCGCCAGCGCTACCTGGCCGAAGTGGCCGGGACGGTGCGCGCCTATCACGCGTTCGCCGAGGCGCAGTCGCGGCTGGCGCGCGAACGCCAGCAGCTTCGCGAAGCCAAGCGCATGCTTGGCGAGGCCGGGGAAGGCGGCGCGGAGGCGCTGGAAGCGCTGGCCGCCGAGCGCGACGCGGCGCTCGACCCGCGCGCCAGAAAGCTGCTCGAGATCTGGCCCAAGGTCAGGGAGAGCTACGCCGGCGACGAATACGTGGTGCGCATCCGCGACAAGGAGGTGCGCACCGATCTGACCTATGAGTCGCTGTCGGGCACCAGGATTCCCAAGGTGGCGCTGCCGCGCTACGAGGACGACGGCGAGGTGCTGAACTGGCTGCTGCGCGAGAATCTGCCGGGCAGCTATCCCTATACCGCCGGCGTTTTCGCCTTCAAGCGCGAGGGCGAGGACCCGACCCGCATGTTCGCCGGCGAGGGCGACGCCTTCCGCACCAACGAGCGCTTCAAGTACCTGTCGCGCGACAGCCGGGCCAAGCGCCTTTCGACCGCCTTCGATTCGGTAACGCTCTATGGCTGGGACCCCGGCGAGCGGCCCGACATCTACGGCAAGGTCGGCACCTCGGGGGTCTCCATCGCGACCCTGGACGACATGAAGGTGCTGTACGGCGGGTTCGATCTCACCGACCCGATGACCTCGGTCTCGATGACCATCAACGGGCCGGCGCCGACCATCCTGGCGATGTTCCTGAACGCCGCCATCGACCAGCAGGTGGACAGGTTCGAGGCCGAGAACGGCCGCCCGCCGACCGACGAGGAAATCGACAAGACCCGCGCCTGGGTGCTGGAAAACGTGCGCGGCACCGTGCAGGCGGATATCCTCAAGGAAGACCAGGGCCAGAACACCTGCATCTTCTCGACCGAGTTCAGCCTCAAGGTGATGGGCGACATCCAGGACTATTTCGTGCACCACGATGTGCGGAATTTCTATTCGGTGTCGATCTCCGGCTATCACATCGCCGAGGCCGGCGCCAACCCGATCTCGCAGCTCGCCTTCACGCTCGCCAACGGCTTCACCTATGTGGAATCCTACCTCGCCCGGGGCATGCAGATCGACGACTTCGCGCCCAACCTGTCGTTCTTCTTCTCGAACGGCATGGACCCGGAATATTCGGTGATGGGGCGGGTGGCGCGGCGCATCTGGGCCGTCTCCATGCGCGAGATGTACGGCGCCTCCGAGCGCGGCCAGAAGCTCAAATACCACGTGCAGACCTCGGGCCGTTCGCTGCACGCGCAGGAATACGACTTCAACGACATCCGCACCACGCTGCAGGCGCTGATCGCGGTCTACGACAATTGCAACTCCCTGCACACCAACGCCTACGACGAGGCGGTGACGACGCCGTCGGAATCCTCGGTGCGCCGGGCGCTGGCGATCCAGCACATCATCAACAAGGAATGGGGTCTGGCCCGCAACGAGAACCCGAACCAGGGCGCCTTCGTGCTCGACGAGCTCACCGATCTGGTCGAGGAGGCGGTGCTCCAGGAGTTCGAGCGCATCGCCGAGCGCGGCGGCGTGCTGGGCGCCATGGAGACCGGCTATCAGCGCGGCAAGATCCAGGAGGAATCGCTCAAATACGAGGCCGGGAAGCACGACGGCAGCCTGCCGCTGGTGGGCGTCAACACCTACCTCAACCCGAACCCGCCCGCCGCCGAGACCACCCTCGAACTCGCCCGCGGCACCGAGGAGGAAAAGCGGCGTCAGCTCGACCGCCTCGCCGATTTCCAGGCGCGCAACGCCGAAGCCGCCCCTTCCATGCTCAAGCGCCTGCAGGATTCCGCGCGGGCGGACGAGAACGTCTTCGCCGTGCTGATGGACGCGGTGCGGCTCTGCTCGCTGGGCCAGATCACCAACGCCTTGTTCGAAGTAGGGGGGCAGTACCGCAGGAATATGTGAGGGGGACTTCAGGAAATCGGTGGTACTATTGTCCAGAGTACGAGGATCCAATTGGATGGTATCTGCGATATGACCAAGCTACTGGAAAAAGCTATCGCCGAGATAAGGAAGCTCCGGCCCGAGCGGCAGGAAGACGCGGCGGCGATGCTCTTTACTATCGTGGAGCAGGAGGAATCGAACCTCCGGCTTTCCCCCGAGCAGTTGGACGAAGTTAAATTGTCTCTTCGCGAGGCCGACGCCGGGCATTTCGTCGAGCAGGAAGAAATCGAGCGTCTGTTCAAAAAATACGGCGCGTGACCCTCCGCTTCACGCCGCGCGCTACGGGTCATCTCGCGGATATATTGGAACGCGTGTCGAGCAACGACCCCCGCGCGGCGAGGCGTGTCATACGCCGTATTCACGCGTCAATTCGGCGTCTTGATCCGTTTCCGAGATCGGGGCGTTCGGGCGATCTCGAAGGGACCTATGAGTTGATTGTGCCTGGCTTGCCCTACATCGTCGTCTACAGGATCAACGGGGATAATGTAGATGTATTGGGTATCTTCCATGGTGCCCGAGCGAAGCGCGACAAATAGGGGGGCAGTAAAGAAGGAATATGTGAGGGGCGCCGTCGGAGGGTAATTTCGGAGGGTAGCCGATGTTCAAGCACTCGAGACGAGAGGAAGCGCATCTGGCCGCGATCTTTTCGGCCGGCTCGCTGGTCATCGCCATTCTCATGTGGCTGCGGCACGACACGAACCACTACGCCGCCCTGGTTACCGCCCTGTTCTCGGTATCGCTGCTCATGACCTGCATCCTCGCCGGCGCCTGGACCGGCGCCTGGCTGGGCGATCTTCGTACCATCCACGGCAAGCCGGAGATATGGATCGATACCGGGGCGCTGGCCGGGTTCGCCCTGGCGGTTTTCGTGATCCTCGGAAAATTCGTTTGAAGGACGGCTCCGGCCCGCCTGGTTTTCCTCACCCGCTTTGGCCCGCCTGGATCGGGGCGACGAACCGCCTCCAGCCGAACCGGCGTACCGCCTGATACATGAGCGCGCGCCGCCATGCCGGCAGGCGGGCGGCGAGCAGCCCGGCGCGGAACACCTTGTCGGCGAACAGGCGGTCGCGTTCCAGCGGCTCGGTCCTGAACTCGGCCCAGGCATCGTACAGGTAATCGTGGACGATGCTGGCCTCGAGATGGGCGCCCACGCGCGAGACGATGGGCCGCAAGGCCGCCGGGACGGAGGAGAAGTCGGTCGGCGTTCCCTTCGGCACCACCAGCGTGACGCGCGCGCCGTTGAGCCGGTAGGCGACCCTGTAATCCTCCGAGACTTCCCAGATCGCGCCCGGCCTTACCTCGGACTGATGCCGCCCCACGAACAGGGGCTCGATATATTCGAACCCGTCGATTTTGATGCTGTCGAAATCGGGATAGGGGTTGGTCATTGGATGCTCCCGGCGTTTTGCCACCAGCCCCATTATTGCCGTGGCGGGCGACGGCACAAGACCGGCGCGACAGGGAAGCGCCAACTTGCTACGCTTCGGCGCGCAACGGCGGGAGGGCGACGTGGAGAAGGGTTTCGGGGACGAGCAGTATTTCGAGGATTTCGCGGTCGGCGACGTGTTCCGCGCCGGGCCGGTGGCGCTGGCCGAGGACGACATCGTCGCCTTCGCCAGGCGCTACGATCCGCAGCCCTTCCATATCGATCCCGAGGCCGCCGCCGGGACCATCTATGGCGGCATCATCGCCAGCGGCTGGCACACCATCTGCGCCACCTTCCGGGCGCTGGTCGACGCCGGATTCCTGCGCGGCGGCGGCATGGGCTCGCCGGGCCTGGATAAGCTGCGCTGGATCAAGCCGGTGCGCGCGGGCGAAGCGCTGGAAGTCACGCTGACCGTAACCTCGACCCGGCCGTCCTCGTCCCGCGACGACCGCGGCTACGTGGAGCTCGACTTCGCCGCAATCAACCCGGCCGGCGAGACGGTAATGACCTATCACGTGGCCGAAATCGTCAAGCGTAGGGGTTGAGAGTGCCGGCGCGCGCGTGCTCGGCTCAGGGCGAGGGCGGCCCGCCGTCGGGGCCTACGACCGGCACCTTATCGATGGCGGCACGGAGATTCTCGGGCTCGTAGACCTGGTCGCGCCCGTCGAACTTCGCGGTTTTGCCGAACCGTTCCCGCGCGCTCCCGTGCAGCGCCTCGTTGGCGAATTCCCGATCCGGCCGCGGGCGGTTGGTGCGCGAGACGAACCGCCGCCACCAGGCCCGCCGGACCTCGCATTGGCCGATCAGGCGGAGATACGGCAGGTACTTGCTGATCGTGTAGAGCCCGCCGCGGGATTCATAAATCTGGCCCATGGGATCGGCGCGCAACTTCTTTTCGTCGTCAAGATAAATGTCGTCGAAGGCGAGATCGGTCGTGGCGCGAACGCGCCCGATCATCCATTCGAGCGCCAAGTCCGATAGCCCCGAATCCTCGTAGCTGCCGCCGATATTGGAATGCACGCCGGGGAACCAGACCTGCGCGACGGTCTTCACCGACTTCGGGACCGGGGTCTGCCAGAGGGTAGGCGCGAACGGGCCGCGCTTCTCGTCGATGGCGACGGCGTGGAAGGCGTGATCGACGTTGCCGCCCAGCTCGGTGTCGTGGAACTCGTGGTCGCCGCGATTCACCCATTGCAGCGTCTCGCCGGGCACGCCCAGCGCGCCCACCGTGTCCCAGACGCCGAGGCAGGTGATGCGGACCCCAGCGTGGCCCAGACCGCGGATTTTCTCGACCGCGTCCTTACTGCGCTCTTTCGGCTTCGTCTTATACTGAGCCCAGGCGTCGGGCAAGTGGTCCATCTCCTGCTGCCTGAGCAGGCCGGCGGTCCCCATGAAACCGCCCAAGCTTCGCGCGGTGTAGGCGCCGCGGGAGAAACCGAAGATGTAGATCTCGTCGCCGTGATCGAAATTGTTGGCGAGGAAGCGGTAGCCGTCCTGGATGTTGCGGACCAGTCCGCGGCCAAGCGCGCCGCCGATCAACTTGTCTAGAGGCCCGCCAGTGCCGACGCCAGTTTCGTAAAAAGTGATTTGCGGGACGCCCTTGTCGTCCGCCGTCCGAATTGCCCGCATGATTTTGACGACATTGGTCGGGTTGGGGCCGTTGTCGGGCGTCCTCCAGGTTCCGTCGAAGCAGATGATGAGGCGCTTTTTCATGGCAGCTTCCTTTGTCGCCCAGGGCACGGGCGCGGCCCCGCCGATACGTCGCGGGTACAGCGTAGCAGAAGATTTAAAAAAATTCTACTATCGGTTGCGCGATCGATGCAATGGAACGGCCTTTAGGGTCGGGGCACGCCGTGACAGGATTCGGGCGCCATGCCTGAGCTGCCCGACATCGCCGTTTACATCGACTGCCTCGAAGGCCGCATCGTCGGCGCGCCGTTGGAAAAGGCGCGGATCGTCAGCCCCTTTTTGCCGCGCACCGTCGCGCCGCGCCCGGCCAAGGCGGAGGGACGGCGGGTCGCGGGACCGCGCCGCCTCGGCAAGCGCATCGTCATCGGCTTCGAGGGCGATCTGTTCTTCGTCATCCATCGGATGATCGCCGGCCGCCTGCACTGGGCGAAGGCGGGGGCGAAGCCGCCCGGCAAGCGGGGGCTCGCCGCCTTCGACTTCGCCGCAATCAACCCGGCCGGCGAGACGGTAATGACCTATCACGTGGCCGAAATCGTCAAGCGGCGCTCGGCGGAGTCCCCGGCCCGGGGTAGCCTCGAAACACGTAGCTGACGCCCGCCTCCCGGTTTCCGGCCACGCTTAATCGCTTGTTAACCAGCGTGCCCCATTATTGCTCAAATTCGCGAAAAAACCGTGGGATCGGACCGGTGAAACAGGCATATCTGGAAACGATTACCTTAATCGAGCGCTTGCACAGGCATTTTCTCGACGCTCTCCGAAGTGAACTCGACCGCATGGGGCTGGACGATATCAACAACGTCCAGAGCCTGATCCTGTTCAATATCGGCGACGAGGAACTGACGGTCGGCGAGCTGACGAACCGCGGCTACTACCTCGGCACGAACGTCACCTACAACCTCAAAAAGCTGGTCGAGAACGGCTATGTCAGCCAGGAGCGTTCGTCCCGCGACCGCCGCTCGGTGCGCATCAAGCTGTCCGAGAAGGGCGCGGGCTTGTGCGCCAAGCTGCACACGCTGTTCGAGCAGCACGCCGTATCGATGAGCGACAACGTCATGAGCCGGGACGAGCTGGTCAAGGTGAACGACACGCTCAAAATCCTCGAGCGCTTCTGGACCAGCGCCATGACCTTCCGCGGGCCGGCCGAGGATTCGGGCGCCGGCCCAGGGTCCGGCTCCGACATCGCGGCGGCCTAGCGGTAAAATTTCCTAACCGCGTCACGCGGCCCGTCATTCGCTGAACAGGCGGCCCCAATTCGGGGCCGCTTTTCGTTGGCCGGATTCACCGTGACCCGCTCCAGGGCGGCTACCAGTGTCGATCCGAAGGGACGGATCCCGGCCAACCGCGCCGGCCGCCACCGTCAGTATTCCAGGACGTCCTCCAGCCGGTCGATCAGCTGCGCCAGGGTCGCGCGCATTTTCTCCAGCGCGCGCGCCTCGATCTGGCGGATGCGCTCCTTGCTGACGCCGAAGGCGCGGCCGATTTCCGCCAAGGTCGTGGCGCGATCGCCAAGGTAGCGCTGGCGGACGATCTGCTGCTCGCGCTGCGACAGGCGAGAGAGCGCTTCCTCGATCCAGGCGGCGCGCGCGGCGCCGTCCCGGTCCCTGATGACGCTGTCTTCCGGAGTCGGTCCTTCGCCCGCCAACAGGTCTTGCCGCTGGACCGATCCCTCGGGGTCGATGGTCGCGTTCAGCGATTGGTCGGGGCGCGAGATGCGGGCTTCCATGAGGGCCACTTCATCGGCCGTCGCACCCAGCATGTCGGCTATGGACTCGCGATCGTCGGCGGACAGGCGGCCATCGAATCCCGTGACGTGGCGCGCTTTCATGCGCCGCATGTTGAAGAACAGGCGCCGCTGCTTGGGCGTGGTCGCGGTGCGCACGATAGAGGAGTTTCGCAGCACGTAGGTCTGCACGGCGTACAGTACCCACCAGCCCGCGTAGGTCGAGAAGCGCACGTCGCGGTCGGGGTCGAATCGCTTGGCCGCCTCCATCAGTCCGATCGTGCCCTCCTGGATCAAGTCGGCGAACGGCAGGCCGGAGGCCCGAAATCGAGCGGCGACAGCCACCGCGAGGCGGGTGTGACTCTCGACAATCTGGTGCAACGCGGCTTCGTCCTTGTCGCGATTCCAGCGGCGCGCGAGATCGCGCTCTTGTTCGCGTTCGAGCAGGGGAATATCCATCGTCGAGGCGATGAAGCGCCGATTGCTGCGCTCGGCGGGCGAGGAGATTGGCGGAGCCATGTTGACGCAACTCCATGTCGTCGAGAATGCGACACGGTATCAACATTATGTTTCGCCAATATTGCTGGTATAGGCCTATTTCAATACAAACGGTTTCAGTTTGTTACAGAATATTTCGCGGCGCGACCCGGGCAAACGTCCGGTATCTCTTGTATAGACGCCAACTCGCCCGAGCGGCATTGTTACAGTTCGGCCAAATTCAGGTCTATGCGGACGCCTGACCGATCGACATAGGTGGCATGCCGAAAGAAATAGACGGGAGCGGGGAGGCGTCGATTCCGCGCGGGCGGAAATCGCACCAGGGTGTGTACACACCCTAGTGGTAAAAATCCAACATATGGTACCCATAGGATCGCCGATCCCGTTTCCTC
>CBDVDY010000105.1:0-9094 GCA_965372875.1 uncultured Alphaproteobacteria bacterium
AAGCGGTCGACGTTGGCGTCGTCGAGCGGCGCGTCGACCTCGTCGAGCACGCAGATCGGCGCCGGGTTGGTCAGGAACACGGCGAACAAAAGCGCCAGCGCGGTCAAGGCCTGCTCGCCGCCGGACAACAGCGACATCACCTGCAGCCGCTTGCCCGGCGGACTGGCCATGATCTCCAGCCCGGCCTCGAGCGGATCGTCCGATTCGGTGAGTTGCAGATGCGCCTCGCCGCCGGCGAAGAGCCGCACGAACAGCTCCCGGAAATGCGTGTTGACCTCCTCGAACGACTTCAGCAGGCGTTCGCGGCCCTCGCGGTTGAGCTCGCCGATGCCGCGGCGCAGGCGGCCGATGGCGCTCTCCAGATCGGCCCGCTCGCCCACCAGCGTGGCGATCTGCTCGCCAAGCTCCGCCGACTCGTGCTCGGCGCGCAGGTTGACCGGACCCATGTTCTCGCGCTCGCGGATCAGCCGCTCGACCCTGATGTCGACGGATTCGATATCCGGGAGGCTTTCGCCGTCCTTGAGCTCGGCCAGCGCCAGGGCCTCCTCGGGCCGGCAATCGATGCGCTCGCCGATGCGCTCGACGACCGTCTCGAGCGCCAGTTCCGCCTGGCTCACCGCGCCTTCGCAGCGGCCACGCTCCTCGCGCATGTCGGCCAGCGCCGTCTCGGTCCGCCGGAGCCTGGTGTCGATCTCGGCGAGACGCGCTTCCGCCTCGGCCAGCGTGTCGGCGGAAGCCTTGCGCCGCGTCTCCGCCGCCTCGACATGGTCCATGAGCTCGCCGCGCTGCGCCTCGATCTCCTTGGGCCGCGCCGCCAGCCGTTCGAGCGCCTCGTTGGCGCCGGCTCGCCGCTCGGCAAGCTGGGCGAGTTGTTCGCGGCCGGTTTCGGCGCGCCCGGACCAGGCGGCCAGCTCGTCGGTGATGTTGTCGAGGCGGATCTGGCGGCCCGTGGCCTCGACCTGCAACCGGTTGTAGGCCTGCCGGCTTTCGGCCTGCGCGGCGCGCGCGGCGGAAACTTCCTGGCGCAGGGCGGCGAGCGCTTCGCGCTCTTCGCTGATATCGTCCGCCCTGTCCCGCGCTTCGCTCTCGGCATCGCGCGCCGCCTCGGCCAGGGACTCGGCCTCGGCAAGATCGGTGGCGAGGCGCTCGGCCGCTTCCTCGAGCGCCGCCAGCCGCGATGCGTTTGCCGCGTAGCTCCGCACCGCCTCGGCCTGGGCGTCGCGCGCCGCGGACAACTCGGCGAACGCGTGCCGCGCCGATTCCCGGGCCGCGTGCCCGGCCGCCTTGGCTTCCTCGGCCGCCGCCCGCGCCGCATCGTAGCGCTCTTGTTCGGCGGCGGCGCGGGATTGCGCCTCGGCGAGTTCCGCGCCCGCCTCGGCGATCCGGTTGCGTTGCGCCAGCCGGGCCGCGGCCGCCGGAAGCGCGCCCGCGCGCATCGTGTAGCCGTCCCAGCGCCAGAGCGCGCCGTCGCGCGTGACCAGCCGTTGTCCGCGGTCCAGCGCGCCGCTCAGCGCGCGGCCGGCTTCCGCGTCGGCGACCACCCCGATGTGCGACAGCCGGCGGGCCAGGGCGGCCGGCCCGCGCACGAACCTGTCCAGCGGCTCCGCCCCCGGCGGCAGCGGCGACGGATCGGCGAGCGGCGGCAGTTCGCGCCAATGCACCGGCGCGCCGCCGTCCGCGCCATCGTCGGCCGGGGCGGTCAAATCGTCGCCGAGCGCCGCGGCCAGCGCGTCCTCGTATCCCGGCTCCACGATTAGATCGTCGAGCACCGGCGTCCGGCGGACGCCATCGCCGTCTTCGCCGGCGTGGACGGTGAGGAGCGCCGAGAGCCCATCGATCTCGGCCTGCAGCCGGGCGCGGGAATCTTCCGCCGCGCGCAAGGCGTCGCGGGCCTCGGCCTCGGCCTGGCGCGCGTCGGTCTCGCGCGTCTCGGCCGCTTCGGCCTCGGCTCGCGCCGCCTCGAGCGTCCGTTGAGAAGCGGCGACCCGGGTCTCGGCTTCGGCGACGGCGGCCTGATCGCGCGCCGCGTCGCCGATCGAGGCGAGTTCCTCGGCGACCGCCTCGGCCCGCTCGGCCAGCCTGGCGCGGCGCTCCTCGATCTCGGTCCCGCGGCGCGCGATGTCCGCGCGGCGCGCCTCTTCGGCCATCACCTTTTCCGTGATCTCGGTCAACTCGGTCTCGCGCGCGGCGGCGGTCTTCTCGGCCGCCTCGACGGCGTCGGCGGCCTCGGCCTCGGCTTCGGCCTGGCGCGCCTGGGCGTCCCCGATCTCGGATTTTTCCCGGCTCAGCCGTTCGAGCGCGGCCAGCGCGCCGTCCAGCAACTCCTGCTCGCGTTCGCTATCGGCGGCGATCTGAGCAAGCCGCGTCTCGCATTCCTGCCGCGCGGCCTGCAGCCGGCTTTCCTCGACGTCGAGCGCTTCGCGCGCCACCACCAGCCGGTGCAGCCGAGCCGCGGATTCGGCTTCCTCCTTGCGCAGCTCGGGCAGATCGGCGGCGGCCTCGCCCTGCTCGGCGGCGGCGGCGGCAGCGCGGCCGGTGTGCTCGGCGACCCGTGCTTCGGCGTCCTTGATCCGCCCGCCCGCCGCCTCCAACTCGTCGGTCGCGGCGCGCCAGCGCAGATGCAGCTGGATCGCCTCGGCCCGGCGGATGCGGTCGCTGATGCTGCGGTAGCGCGCGGCCTGTCGCGCCTGTCGCTTGAGCCCGGCGAGCTGCTCCTCGAGCGCGGCGACCACGTCGTCGAGGCGTTCGAGATTGGCTTCGGCCGCCGACAGGCGCAGCTCGGCCTCGTGCCGGCGGGAATGCAGGCCGGTGATTCCGGCGGCTTCCTCGAGCAGCAGGCGGCGCTGGATCGGCTTGGCGTTGATGATGGCGCCGATGCGGCCCTGGCTGACGATCGCGGTCGAGCGCGGGCCGGTCGAAACGTCCGCGAACAGGAGCTGCACGTCGCGGGCGCGCACCTCCTTGCCGTTGATGCGGAAATGCGAACCCGAACCGCGTTCGATGCGGCGGACGATCTCGATATCGTCCTGGTCGTTATAGGCGGCCGGCGCGCCGCGGTCGCTGTTGTCCAGATAGATCGTCACCTCGGCCAGATTGCGCGAGGGCCGGTCGCCGGTGCCGCCGAAGATCACGTCGTCCATCTCGCCGCCGCGCATCTGCTTGGCCGAGCCTTCGCCCATGGCCCATCTGAGCGCTTCGAGCAGGTTCGACTTGCCGCAGCCGTTCGGCCCCACCACGCCCGTCACGCCCGGCTCGATCAACAGCTCCGTCGGATCGACGAAGGACTTGAAGCCGGAAAGACGAATTTTGGTGAATTGTACCAAGGAGACCCCGTGTATCCCTCTGGCCTAGTGTCCTGCCCCGTAAATTCGTTGCACGAATTTTCGGGACAAGCAGGCCACTCACTATTTGATTCTAGTGTGATTCAGCTGCCGAATTTCGTCACATCAATGTGACGAACTTCGGAACCTGAATCACACTAGCGAAGCATCGGCTTCATGACCCTGTCGAACTCGGCGAACGACTGCGCGCCGACGATCTTGGTGCCGTTGATGACGAAGGTCGGCGTCGACGAGATGTCGTGCGTCTTCTGCGCTTCCTCCTGCGCCTTGCGGATGCCGTTATAGAGCGCCTCGTTCTTCCAGCAGGCGTCGAACTCGCTCTCGGTCAGGCCGCCGATCCGGCTCATCTGCAGCATGGCGGCCCTGAAGTCCTGCGAGCCCGCCCATTTCCGTTGATTGTGGTACAGGATTTCGATCATGCCGAAGAAACGATCCTTGCCGGTGCAGCGCGCCAGCATCGAGGCCACCGTCGCGCGCGGATCCAGCGGAAAATCGATGAAGATCAGCTTGGCCTTGCCGGTGTCGATATATTCCGTCTTGAGCTGCCCCAGCGTATCGCGGTGAAAGGCCGCGCAATGGGGGCAGGTGAGCGATTCGAAGGCGTAGATGGTAATCGGCGCATTGGCCTTTCCCATGACCTTCAGGGCCAGCGCTTCCTCGGTCGAGGCCATCGCCGCCGCGGCCGGGCCGAGCCGCGCCGCCGCCGGCGCTAAAACCGCCAGTACCGCGAAAATTATCAAAACTTTGCGCACGAAACCCTCCTCACCACAATATCTAGGGTACTATACGATGGGATTCCTTGCTTCACAAGATTCCCGGGCCGGCCAATTCGTCCGCGAATGGCCGCCATTATTCGGCGCCGCGCCGGGGGCTCGCCGGGGGTTTATTGTCGCTCCCGGAAGTTCCGCGCGATTTGCGGCCGGCAGAATCGCGGCTGCCGGAACCGCGGCCAACCGAACCGCGATCGGCGACGGCGCGGCCCAGCCGCCCGAGCGCCGCGCGCAACGCGCCGTCCGCCATGGTTCCGAGCCGCGCGTCGATTTCCGCCCGGCCGGCCTCGCCCATGGCGGCCTCGCGGGTCGGCGCCGGCGCCGGCCGCGGCGGGCGGTTCGGCATCGGCCCCTGGATGAGCCGAAGCCGCTCCACCGCGCGGTAGCCGAAATAGGTATTGATCTTCTCGATCACCAGGGGCTCGAGGTGCTGCAACTCGGTCGCCAACGGCCCGGCGACCCGGATATGCAGCACGCCGCCATGCCCCGCGCCGCCCGAAATCAGCCGCTCGGGCAGGCATTGGCCGGCAAGCTCCGCGCCGACGATCTCGGGCCAGTCGGCGACCACGCGCCCGGCCGCCAGTCCGCGCCGCCCGAGCGCCGGCTTGGCCACCTTGGCGACCGCCGCCGCCAGCGCCCGCATGCCGTATCGCGGCGCGGGCTGCCGGCTGGCGGATGGAGGCCTGGTGCCGTGCGGCGACGGTGCGGTCACGCGGTAAATCCTTTCCCAGGACGGTCACCGGCGGCCGCTGGTGCGTTGGCCGCTCTTCGGTCAATATAGTCACGAAATGAAAATGGCCAAACCTTGACGTTGCCGGCATGAGGATTTCCGCGGCCGCGCTTCTGCTCGCCTGGTACGGCCGGCAACGCCGCGATCTGCCGTGGCGCGCCGCCCCGGGCGAGGCCGCCGACCCCTACCGGGTCTGGCTCTCGGAGATCATGCTGCAACAGACGACGGTCAAGACGGTGATCCCGTATTTCCGGGATTTCATCGCCCGCTGGCCGACGCTGCGCGACCTGGCGGCCGCCGAGCTCGACCAGATTCTGCACGCCTGGCAGGGCTTGGGCTACTACGCCCGCGCCCGCAACATGCACGCCTGCGCGCGTCGCGTCGTGGAGGAACACGATGGCCGCTTCCCCGCGGCCGAGGCGGCGCTGCGGGAGCTTCCCGGCATCGGCGCCTACACCGCGGCGGCGCTGGCCGCGATCGCCTTCGGCCGGCGCGCAATCGTGGTCGACGGCAACGTCGAGCGGGTGATGGCCCGGCTGTTCGCGGTCGAGGCGCCATTGCCGGGCGCCAGGAAGCGGCTCGCCGATTTGGCCGCAAGCCTTACCCCGGCGGAACGGGCGGGCGATTACGCCCAGGCTTTGATGGATCTGGGCGCGACGATCTGCACGCCGCGCGCGCCCGATTGCGCCTCCTGTCCGCTTGCCCCCGATTGCGCGGCGCGCGCCTCCGGCAGGCCCGATCGTTGGCCCCTGCGGGCGCCGAAAAAGCGACGGCCTGTACGTAGGGGCGTCGCCTTCTGGCTCGAGGATTCGACGGGCGCGGTGCTGTTGCGCCGGCGCGCCGAGGCGGGCTTGCTGGGCGGCATGATGGAAGTCCCCTCGACCCCCTGGCGCGACCGGAAATGGACCGCCGCCGACGCGGGGAGAGAAGCGCCGGCGGCGGTTGAGTGGCGCACGCTTCCCGGACTGGTGCGCCACACGTTCACGCATTTTCAGCTCGAGCTCACGATCATGACCGGGCGCATTGGCATGACCGGGCGCGTCGGCGAACCTGAAGGGGCCGGGGACGGCGCGAACGCGGCGGCGGACGCGGCCGGACCGGTGGGCGTATGGTGTCCGCCGGAACGGCTCTCCGAGCAGGCGCTGCCGACGCTGATGAAGAAGGTCGCCGCCCATGCCCAGGCCCGCGCCCAGACCCGCACTCCGTCACGCACTTGATCGCGGTTGGGATGCGCCCGGACATTATCGCCGTCCCAGGAACGAGGCCCGGATCACCAGTCCCGAATAGGGATTCAGGTGGACCCGGTAGGCGCCGTTGGGGCGGTAGGCGATGGCGACATAGGCGCCGTCGCTATAGGCCGGCCCGCGTCCCCGGAAATCGCGCGCCGGGTGGTATTTGACCGCGCCCACCGTCCGGTAGCCGCGATCGTGCAGCAGCGTCTTGGTGACGAAGGAGATCGGCGCGTAGCCGTAGCCGCGACCGTGACGATGCCGGTACGGGCGGAAATGCCGGTGGCCGTGCCGATAGCCGCGAAAGGACCGGCGGTAAAAGTGCCGCCGCTGCTTGCGGACATGGCCGTATTTGCCGCCCTGCGGTGTCTGTTGGCCGTAGCCCGATCCGCCGTGTCCGCCGCCGTTGCGGTCTCCGTGGCCGCGCGCCGCGGCGGGGTCGGTCAGGCCGACGATTGCCGCCGCCGCGATGATGGTGGCGGCGAGGGCGGGACGGATCAGCCGCTTGGTCTTCAGCTTGGTCTTCATGGGTCTACTCCTTTTCGATGCCTTTGCCATTGTTGTCGGGCCGATCTTGGCCCACCATGGCTGAACCGGGCCTGAGCCCGCCGTTCATCGCGTGTTCAGCTTGCTGGGGCTATGTTTTCGCCATGCGATTGCTCTCTGTCCTCCTCCTGAGTCTGGCCGTTTCCGTGGCTTTGGCGGCCGCGCCGCCGGCCCGCGCCGAAAGCGAGCAGGACCGGGCGCGGGCCGCCGTGCGGGCCGGGCAGATCATGCCGCTGAACGCGATCCTGAACCGGGTTCGCGGACAGGTGCCGGGCCGGGTGCTGGGCGTCAATCTGTACGGCGGCCGGCGCGGCCGGCCCTGGGTCTACGACATCCGCATGCTGACCCCGCGCGGCGACGTGGTGCAGCTCAGGGTCGACGCGCGCTCGGCCAACGTCCTGAGCATGCGCGGCCATCGCGGCGGCGGCAAAAATCGTCGTCGGCGGAGGCGGTGATGCGGATCCTGGTCGTCGAGGACGAGCCCGATCTCGCGCGCCAGCTCAAATCCGCGCTGGGCGACGCCGGCTATGCGGTGGACTACGCGGCCGACGGCGAGGAAGGCCATTTCCTCGGCGACACCGAACCCTACGACGCGGTGATCCTCGACCTCGGCCTGCCGGTGGTGGACGGCGTCACCGTGCTCAAGCGCTGGCGCGAGGCCGGGCGGGCCATGCCGGTGCTGATTCTGACCGCGCGCGACCGCTGGTCGGAAAAGGTCGCGGGCTTCGACGCCGGCGCCGACGATTACGTCGCCAAGCCGTTTCACATGGAGGAGCTGTTGGCGCGGCTCAGGGCGCTGATCCGGCGCGCCGCCGGTCACGCCACGCCCGAACTCTCGTGCGGGCCGGTGTGCGTCGACGTGGCTTCGGGCCGGGTCACGGTAGACGGCGAATCCATCAAGCTCACCGCCCAGGAGCACCGCGTGCTGGCCTATCTGATGCACCACCCGGGCAAGGTGGTCTCGCGCACCGAACTCACCGAACACATCTACGACCAGGATTTCGACCGCGATTCGAACACCATCGAGGTGTTCGTCGGCCGCCTGCGCAAGAAGCTCGGCGTGCCGGTGATCCACACCGTCCGCGGCCTGGGCTACCGCCTGGCGCCGCCGGGCGAGGAGGACTAGGAATTGCCGGCGGCCGTGGGCACCCGCTCGCTCGCCTTTCGCCTGGTCGCCGGGGCGGCGTTCTGGGTCGCCGCCGGGCTGGCCGCGGGTGCCGTGCTGCTCTCTTCCTTGTTCCAGGATTACGTCGAGCGCAGCTTCGACGCGCGCCTGGGCCTGATGCTCGACGCCATGGTGGCGGCGAGCGAAGTGACGAAGGAGGACGGCGTCCGGATCGCGCACGGGCCGGCGGACGAGCGCTTCGGCCGGCCCTATTCGGGCTGGTACTGGCAGGTCGCGGCCGAGGACGGAGACGGCGGCGCGCCGCTTTTGCGCTCGCGCTCGCTTTGGGACGCCGTGCTCGGAAACGGCGCGCTCGCCCGAGCGGCGGGCGGGGACGATCGCGCACCGCTCTTGACCGAAATCACGGGCCCCGGCGGAAGGCCGATCCGGGTCCTGTCGCGGACCATCACGTTGCCGGACTCGGACGCGATCTACGTCTATTCGGTGGCCGGCGACCGCGGCGAAATCAGCCGCGAGACATCGGTCTTCAACGCCACGCTGGCCTGGTCGCTGGGCGCCCTGGGACTGGTGCTGGTGGCCGCCGTGTTCCTGCAGGTGCGTTACGGGCTCGGCCCGCTGCGGCGCATTCCGCCGGCGCTGGCGGCGATCCGGTCGGGCGCGGCGCGCGAGCTGGCCGGCCGTTTCCCGGCCGAGGTGGCGCCGCTGGCGGTCGAGATCAACGCGCTGATGGCGCACAACCGCGAGGTCGTCGAGCGCGCCCGCACCCATGTCGGCAATTTGGCGCACGCGCTCAAGACGCCGCTGGCGGTGCTGGCCAACGAGGCCGATGCCTCTTCCGGGCCGTTGGCCGAAACGGTCAAGCGCCAGACCGAGGCCATGCGCCGCAACGCCGAGCACCATCTGGCCCGGGCGCGGGCGGCGGCGCGCGGCGGCGCGCTGGGCGAGGCCGTGCCGGTGCTGCCGGTGGTCTCGGACCTCAAGCGCACGCTGGAGGCGATCCACGCCGATCGCGCGCCCAGCATCGCCGTCGATTGCGACGCCGGCGCATTGTTCGCCGGCGAGCGCCAGGATTTCGAGGAGATGCTCGGCAATCTGATGGACAATGCCTGCAAATGGGCCAAGGGCGCGGTGCGCGTGCGGGTGGCGCGCGAGCTCGACCGTCTCGTCGTCCGGGTCGAGGACGATGGGCCGGGCCTGGACGAGGCGGCCCGCTTGGCGGCGCTGGAACGCGGCGGGCGGCTCGACGAGGCGGTGCCGGGCTCGGGCCTCGGCCTGGCCATCGTGCGCGACTTGGCGGCGCTCTACGACGGCGAGCTCGGCCTCGGCGATTCCGAACTGGGCGGCCTTCTGGC
>CBDVDY010000106.1:0-8994 GCA_965372875.1 uncultured Alphaproteobacteria bacterium
ACGGGCAGCACCTACAGCGGCAAGAGCACGTTCGAAATGCGGCGCGATGCGCTCGACATATTAACGTACAGACCTTTGCGATGTGGCGGCGATCGGAGTTGTTGTCATGTCAGGCAGGGCGCATGCGCCGTGCGAAACCAAGTCCCAGGAGGCCGACGGCGAAGATGGCGAGGGTGGCTGGTTCAGACACCTTTACAGGATCGAGAGCCGCCAGAGTGTTGAGGGAATTGATGCTCCCTAACGGGCCAACCAAGCTCGCCAAGCCGGTCGTCTCATCTACGGAATAGAGGTTGTTTGAGACAGTGCCGTACAAATTCCCAGCAGCATCGCCCGCCATATCGGTGAAAAAATTAACGTTTACCAGTGAACCAATCAGGCTCGCCGCCCCGGTCGTCACGTCAATCGAATATAGGTTGCCGGAGTTGTTGCCAAACAAATGCCCAGCAGTAGTGCCCGCCATACTATCAAGTAGATTAAGCCCGCCTCCTAGCGGCCCAATCAGGCTCGCCGCTCCGGTCGTCGTATCGATGGAATAGAAATTGTTGGAGACGGTAACGTACAAATTCCCAGCAGCATCACCCGCCAGAGTGCTGAGGACATTTAAGCCACCCCCCGCCGGACCAATCAGGCTGGCCAAGCCGGTTGTTTCATCCAATGAATAAAGGTTAGGACCGTTGTTGATGCCGTACAATGTTCCTGTAGCACCCGCCAGAGCGTTGAAGGAACTAACGCCTCCCAGCGGACCAAACAGGCTCGCCGCTCCAGTCGTCTCATCGACGGAATAGAGAGTGTTGCTCTGGGTGCCATAGAGCGGAACAGCGCGAACAACGCCTGCTATGGCAATTGTGACACCGAGGACAAACGCAAAGATCATCTTTTTCATTACGGCCACCCGTTCATTTCAGATGATAGCGGGACGCCTTGCCTACCTACTTTTCTTGATTTTAATAGCTACGCCAGATGCCTGTACTGTTTCCCAGCAGTTTGTACCCCAGGCATCTGTGCCCCGTGTGTCAAATGCGACATCCATGATCGCGTTCGCCCCCATCGCATATGCCTTGTATTTAAGTTGTTTGAGGGCGTCGCCTTTCGAAGCGGGCTTATCCCAAAACAGATGTTTGCAGCTATATGCGTCAATCGGCTCGATTACCGAATATGAACCATCCGGCGTTTGACCGACAACGTAGGTTCTGAGTTGAAGAGCCGCCTTCAATACATCTGGATCAATTTTTGTGACATCCGTCACCGGCACAAAGGTCCCGCATGCAGACAATAATATTGCAAAGGCAACGGCGGTTAATGACCGCATGTTTGCTCCTGTCCCATAAGATTTTAAAATGCGCATTGAAATCCTCTCCCGTAAATCCAAAGAGGTCAATCTCTTGCTTGCGGGAACCGTTAGCGGCCACCGTGCAGCACATCGTGGGCCACGAGCGCTCGACTCTCACCGGCAGCACCTACAGCGGCAAGAGCACGTTCGAGATGCGCCGTGATGCGCTGGCGAAGCTGGCCTACTGACCTGCGCCCTCCGACACTGGCGGCCCCTTCTTTGGCCTCCACTCCCGCGCCAGCCGTTGCGCCTCGGCGATCTGGGCGGGGGTCATCTTAGCTGCTACGATCCCTTGGGCTTCGGTCGCGCGATCTGTTCCATGGCTGGCCGCGAGGCTGAACCACTTGTGCGCCGCCACATAATCCTGCGGCACACCCTGGCCAAGGCTGTACATGAGGCCGAGGACGAACTGGCCCATGTCGTTCCCCTGCTCAGCCGCCTTACGGTACCACTCCACGGCCTCGGCATCATCCTGCGGCACGCCCCGGCCCCGGCGGTACATGAGGCCGAGGTTGAACTGGGCGTCGGCGTCGCTCTGCTCTGCGGCCCTACGGTACCACTTTACCGCCTCGGCATCGTCCTGCGGCACGCCACGGCCCCGGCGGTACATGGAGCCGAGGTTGTACTGGGCGCTGGCGTTCTCCTGCTCCGCCGCCTTCCGGTACCACCGTACCGCCTCGGCATCGTCCTTCGGAACGCCCCGGCCATCTGTGTAGCTGAGGCCCAGGTTGAACTGGGCACTGGCGTGCCCCTGCTCGGCTGCCTTGCGATACCACTTCGCCGCCTCGGCATCGTTATTCGGAACGCCCCGTCCGTTAGTGTACATGAGGCCGAGGATGTTCTGAGCGGGGCCGAGCCCCTGCTTGGCAGCCTTGCGAAACCAATTCGCTGCCGCCGCGTAGTCCTGCTTAACGCCTTGGCCCTTGTTGTACATGACGCCGAGGTTGAATTGGGCGAAGACGGGTGTCAGGGCAGGCAAATTCCAATCGGCCAGGGGACCAATAGGATCGAGCGCTTCTTTGATCTTGTTGCGCACATCGCGGTCCGCTACCTTCCAGTACCGCTTCACCGCCTCGGCATGGTCCCGGAGCTTGTTGCCGATATCGGGGTTCGCTGCTTTCCGATACCACTTCACCGCCTCGGCGTAGTCCCGCTTAACGCCTTGGCCTTGGTGGTACATGAAGCCGAGAAAAAATTGAGCTACGGCGTCACCCTTCTCGGCCAGCGGACGCCACTCCCTCAGCGCCGCTGCGTAGTCAACGCGATCATACGCCTGCATGCCCTTGTCGAAATCCTGCACCCATGCCGGTACGGCAAGCGTCAGGAGCAACACTGCGGCGAAGATGCGTTTCATGCTTAGATTGAATACCCCGCCAGCGGTGGCGTCAACGATGCGGTGGGCGACGCCATGGTGTTTACCCTGGCACACCGGAGCGGCCGAACGCAGCCTTGGTTGCGCCACATTCGCGCGGTTCAGTTTGGCGTCATGACGTACCTGCGAACTCTGACCTGCCGGGCGGTGGCGCTCGTCGCGCTCGCTGCCCTCGCGAGCCACGGGGTCGCGGCGCGAGCAGAGACGACCTCGCCGTTTCTCGTTTGTGAGCGAGATGCGGCATTCGAGCTTGCAAGGGCCTACGAGGCGAGCGAGGAAGCGGCCCTCGACGCGCTTGAGCGACTGGCGGTGGCCGAGCGCTGTTTCCGTCATCCCCCCGGCTGGACGTTCGAGATCGCGGAGGTCGCCGCCGGTCCGCTCATGAGCTTTGACGGCCTGCCGTTTTACGTCGTGCGGATCGACGTGGGCAACCTGTATGCCCTCACGTGGCGAACAAGACCGCTACGCATCGAGCCTGAGATTTGAGCGGGCTCCGGATCGCGGGAGCGGTGCCCGAAATTTTTCAGGTCGCTGGGAGCGCCCAAACACATTTTTTCAAGAGCGTCGGAGTCGGATCGAGATTTTCATGTCGTCCGGAATTGAACGGCCTATTGGGGTTGACTGACTCGGCTGGTCTTCTCCTGTATCTTCGCTGAGCACGGCAACCGTCTCCGCCGCATTGGCCTTCTCGGCCCCCAGCCGGATTACACCGCCGACGATGCAGACAACCACCATGAACGGCGTAGCAACGGCCCATACGATGATGTAGAGGGCCACACCGATGAAGCCTTGCTCGCCGGCCCAACCGAATAGGTCAACTGCTGTCGCTAGCGCGTGTGGAAGGCCGCGGACACCGAGTACGAGAACGCCGATAACGAGCCCAAGGAGCAAGAGCCCAAGGTAGACCGCACCGATCCCAACCGCCATGATGATCCAATCCGCGTCCATATCGGCTGAGCTTGGTGTCTCGGCGCCGTCGGCGTGTTCTCGCTTGCGTCCGGCAGATTAATTGATCGTAATTGTAGCGGGGCATTGGCGGAAACGGAACAAGTACGCTCCAGGCTGCCGTTTTCTTGGAGGAGGCTTCGCTATGGGAAGGGCCGACAAGTTCTTAAGGCTTCTCGACGAGGGGAAGACCGCCGAAGCGCGGGCGATGATTGAGGAAGAACGTGCCAAGGCTGAATTCGAGCCTGATAATTTCATGCGGGAACGTGGCGGCCGTGTCGTCCCAACGCATCGCGGAAGGGAAGTCGTGCTAAGCAAGGACGGCAATTGGAAGCTCAAGAACCCGCCTCGGCGCAAGAGGAAGGAACGCACCGGCAAACCCTAGCGGGCTCTTGATCGCGGCCGGGCTGTCAAGAAAAATTCGCAACATTCGGGCACTCACACCAAAATTTCCAGAAGCATCGGCGAGCCTGTGTCAGATAGCAGGTCCACCGTGGCGCCAGGGACCCCGGTCCTGGAAATGGCTTGCGAAAACCCTTCCCCCGTCGCGCCGCTTGCCCCCGCCACGAGCCTCAGGCTACGTCGGTGAGGGGCGCCGTCGACGGTCTCGGTCCAGGCCCGGGCCCATTCGACGCTGGCCTCCTCGGGCACCGTGCCGGAAGTGGCGTCGTGCTCGAAGCGCTCGCCGACGCGCTCGGCCTTGAGCTCGGCGGGGATCGCGTCGAAGCGCTTGCTGCCCCGGCCGCTTGACAATCGGCCAGCGTTTGTTTAGACTAGTTTACGACCAGTCTGTATAGGAATCCGCCATGTCCAAGGTCGGCGCCTACGAGGCCAAGACGCATCTGCCCAGCCTGCTCGAACGCGTGGCGCGGGGGGAGCGCATCACCATCACCAAGCACGGCGTGCCCGTGGCGGTCCTGTCGCCGGCGGCGGGAGTCCGCGATCGCCCGGTGGCCGATGCCGTGGCCGAAATGCGCCGCTTCCGGCAGGGGCGCCGGCTGGCCGGCCTCCGCCTCAAGAATATGATCGCGGAAGGAAGAAGGTGAGCCGCTTCGTCCTGGACTGTTCGGTCGCCATGGCCTGGTGTTTCGAGGACGAGGCGGACGCCTACGCCGATTCGGTCCTGGGAGCCCTGGAGACGGGCAACGCGGTGGCGCCGTCGATCTGGCCGCTGGAAATAGCCAACGTGCTGGCCGTCGCCGAGCGGAAGGATCGCCTGAGCGAGGCCGAGTCGACGAGGTTCCTCGAGCTTCTGCACCTGCTCCCCATCGAAATCGACCCGCATACCCACGCGCGCGCGACGGGTCCGATCCTGGCGTTGGCGCGCCGGTGCGGCTTGTCCTCCTACGACGCCGCCTATCTCGACCTCGCCATGCGCGAGGGCCTGCCGCTCGCCAGCCGCGACAAGGCGCTGGCCGCGGCGGCCGAGGCCTCCGGCGTAACGCCGCTGGCGTTCGCGTAAATCCGCAGAGGAGTGTGCCGGCCCCGCTCTACGCCGCGTCGGCGGAGGCGCCGTCGACGGTCTCGATCCAGCCGCGCGCCCATTCGACGCCTTCCTCCTCGGGCACCGTGCCCGAGCTGGCGTCGTGCTCGAAGCGCTCGCCGACGCGCTCGGCCTTGAGCTCGGTGAGGATCGCGTCGAAGCGCTTGCCGCCGCGGCAGAAGGTGTCGGCATAGGTTCTGTCGCCCAGCGCGATCACGCCGTAGCGCACGGCCGACAGGTCGGGCCGCCTGGTCTGCAAATCCTGGTACAGCTTCATGGCGTTGTCCGGCACGTCGCCCTGGCCATAGGTCGAGGTGCAGATCAGGAAGAGGCCGCCGCCGGCGAACGCCGCGCTGTCGAGATCGTCCATCACCAGGATCTCGACCGCGTGCCCGGCCTCGGCCAACTCGTCGTTGATCTCCTCGGCGACGATCTCGGCGGTGCCGGTCATGGTGCCGACCAGAATGGTCAAATCGACGGCCAACATGTCCTCCTGGCGGCCACGCGCGGGTCCCGGAATGGATAACGAAATACATAATAGTGCAGTTTGAGCTTGAAAACAAGAAATATATTGCATATAATCCGTCCGAATATGCACTTTGACGCCGAGGAGGCACGGAACCGGGCGATGATTGCAGCGAAAACGGCGGAACGGCGGGGCCCCTGTGCCGCGGAATCCCACCGCGATTACCTCGTCATACTGGGCGAGCGGGTGCGCAACGCGCGCGCCCGGCGCGGCATGACGCGAAAAATTCTGGCCCGCGATTCCGGCGTCTCGGAACGCTATCTGGCGCAGCTCGAAGCCGGCCAGGGCAACATTTCCATCGCCCTGCTGCGGCAGGTGGCCCAGGCCATGAGCCTGCCGATCGCCGAATTGGTGCGCGAGGGCGCCGAGCGCCCGGTCGATCTATCCCTGTTGCTGCAGCGTCTCGAGCGGCTGGCGCCGGCGGAGTTGATCGTGGCCCAGCAATTGCTGACCGACCGGTTCGGAGAGGTGGCGCCCGCCGACCGCGCCTCGCGCATCGCCCTGATCGGCCTGCGCGGCGCCGGCAAGACGACGCTGGGCCGGCGGCTGGCGGGCGCGCTCGGCGTGCCGTTCATCGAGCTGGCGGCCGAGATCGAGCGCGACGCGGGCATGAGCCTGAACGAGATCTTCTCGCTCTCGGGACAGGCCGCCTACCGCCGCTACGAGCGCCGCACGCTGGAAAATATGCTGGAGGGCCAGCCGCGTTCCGTGATCGCCACCGGCGGCGGCCTGGTATCCGAGCCCGGCACTTTCGAATCCCTGCTGAACGCTTGTTTCACGGTTTGGATCAAGGCCGCGCCGGAGCAGCACATGGAGCGCGTTATCGCCCAGGGCGATATGCGTCCGATGGCCGGCAACGCCGAGGCGATGGAGGATTTGCGCCGCATTCTGGCCGGCCGCGATGCCCTGTATGCCAAGGCCGACGCCATCGTCGACACCACGGACAAGGACGCGGACGCGAGTTTCGCCGACCTTCGCGCCGTGGTGGACCAGGCGAACGGCGCGGAGGAGGCCGGCTACCCGCGCCGCCAATAGGCAAAATAATGCTTGACGAGACAATAAACTGCATTATATTGCTCATTTCCAGGCAGGCCCGCAACGGAATTCCGGGGAACCGACGATCATGACCGCCAACATCCTGACCTTCGACACCCAGCCCGACCGGTACAAGCACTGGCGCCTCGGCTTCGACGGCGCGGTGGCGACACTGGCCCTCGACGTGCAGGAGGACGGCGGCCTGAAGCCCGGCTACAAGCTGAAGCTCAATTCCTACGATCTGGGCGTCGATATCGAATTGCACGACGCGCTGCAGCGCGTCCGCTTCGAGCATCCCGAGGTGCGCGTGGCCGTGATCACCAGCGCCAGGGAGCGCCTGTTCTGCGCCGGCGCCAACATCCAGATGCTGTCGACCTCCTCGCACGGCTGGAAGGTGAATTTCTGCAAGTTCACCAACGAGACGCGCAACGGCATCGAGGACATGAGCCGCAATTCGGGCCTCAAGATTATCGCCGCGATCAACGGCGCCTGCGCCGGCGGCGGCTACGAACTGGCGCTGGCGGCCGACGAGATCGTCATGGTCGACGACCGCTCCAGCACGGTGAGCCTGCCCGAGGTGCCGCTCCTGGGCGTGCTGCCGGGCACCGGCGGGCTGACCCGCATCACCGACAAGCGCCGGGTGCGGCGCGATCTGGCCGACGTGTTCTGCACCACCTCCGAAGGGGTGCGCGCCGACCGCGCCAAGGCGTGGAAACTGGTGGATCACATAGCGCCGCCGGCCGGCTTCGACGATCTGGTGCGCGAACGCAGCGCAGCGCTGGCCGCCGGTTCCGACCGCCCCGCCGACGCCAAGGGCGTGAAGCTGACGCCGCTCGAACGCGAAATCGACGACACGGGCTATCACTACACCCATGTCGACGCGGCGATCGACGAGGAGGCGCGGACGGCGACCATCACGGTGCGCGCGCCGGCGGGCGATCAACCCACCGACGCCGAGGCGATTCACGCCGCCGGCGCCGACTGGTGGCTGCTGAAGATGGCCCGCGAGCTCGACGACGCCATCCTCATGCTGCGCTTCAACAGCGGCGACATGGGCACGCTGATCCTGCGGACCGAGGGCGAGGCCGAGAAGGTGCTCGAAGCCGGGCGCGTCATGCTCGCCAACCAGGACAACTGGTTCGTGCGCGAAACCACGAACATGCTGCGCCGGACGCTGCGCCGCCTGGACGTGTCGGCGCGCAGCCTGTTCGCCATCATCGACCGCGGCTCCTGCTTCGCCGGCCTGTTGCTGGAACTGGCGCTGGTGGCCGACCGCTCGTTCATGCTCGACGACCAGGAGGAGCCGGAGAACGCGCCCCGCATCGTCGTCGACGAAACCAATCTCGGCTGCCTGACCATGCCCGACGATCTGAGCCGGCTGGAGAACCGTTTCGAGGGCGATAGCGCGGCGATCGAGGCCGTGCGCGCCAAGCTCGGCCAGCCGCTCGACGCCGGCCAGGCGCTGGCGGTGGGGCTGGTCACCTTCGCGCCCGACGAGCTCGATTGGGAGGAGGAGGTGCGCATCGCCATCGAGGAGCGCGCCAGCCTCTCGCCCGACGCGCTCACCGGCATGGAGGCGAGCCTGCGCTTCGGCGGCGCCGAAACCATGGACACCAAGGTTTTTGGCCGGCTCTCGGCCTGGCAGAACTGGATTTTCATCCGCCCCAACGCGACCGGCGAAAAGGGCTCGTTGAAGCTGTATGGAACCGGCAGCAAGCCGGTCTTCAAATGGGAAAGGATTTAGGCGATGGGCATCGATTATGGCGAGCGCATCCCGAACAATGTCGATCTGAGCGGCGACAAGCAGTTGCAGCGCGCGCTCGAACGCTGGCAGCCGCATTATCTCGACTGGTGGCGCCAGCTTGGGCCCGACGGCTTCCAGGAGGTCGATGTTTATCTGCGCACCGCCACCTCGGTCGACGCCAAGGGCTGGGCCAGCTATGGCAAGGTCAAGATGCCGGACTACCGCTGGGGCATCTTCCTGGCCGACCAGGAACAGGACCGCACCATCGGATTCGGCGACGAGTACGGCAAGCCGGTATGGCAGCAGGTGCCGGGCGAGCACCGCGCGACCCTGCGCCGCCTGATCGTCACCCAGGGCGACACCGAGCCCGCCTCGGTCGAGCAGCAGCGCAAGCTGGGCCATATCTGCCCCTCGCTCTACGATCTGCGCAACCTGTTCCAGGTCAATGTCGAGGAAGGGCGCCACCTCTGGGCCATGGTCTATCTGCTGCACGCGCATTTCGGGCGCGACGGCCGCGAGGAGGCCGAGGAGCTGCTGGCCCGCCATTCCGGCGACGTCA
>CBDVDY010000107.1:0-8980 GCA_965372875.1 uncultured Alphaproteobacteria bacterium
AACACATGAGGCCGCGCCGGCATGACAACCGAGGTAGGAGAGCACGGAAATGAGTAAGGCCAGGGCCGGCATGATCGCGGCCGTCGACATCGGCACCACCAAGGTGTGCTGCTTTATCGCCGAGCACACCGACGACGGGCGCCTGCAGATCACCGGTGTCGGCCATCAGGCCTGCCACGGTTTGCGCTCGGGCGCCATCATCGACATGGAGGCGGTGCGAAGCGCCATCCTCGCCGCCGTGCACGGCGCCGAGCAGATGGCGGGAGAAACCATTCGCAGCGTTTTCGTCAACGTCTCGGGCGGGCGACCGTCCTCGAACGCGTTCGCGATCGAAGTGCCGATCGCCGGACACGAGGTCAATCAGGGCGACGTGCGCCGGGTGTTGGAGCAGGGCCGCCAGCATATCGGCGAGAGCGGCCGGGAAACCCTTCATTCCATTCCGGTCGGATTTCGTATCGACGGCAACCGGGGCATCCGCGACCCGCGCGGCATGCATGGCGAGCGGCTTGGCGTGGATGTCCATGTCATTTCCGCGGCGGCCGGCCCGGTGCGCAACGTCGCGACCTGTATTTCGGCCTGTCATCTCGACGTCGACGCCTTCGTGGTGACGCCCTACGCCTCCGGGCTGGCCTGCCTTGTGGACGATGAAACGACGCTCGGCGTCACCGTCATCGACATGGGCGGCGGCACCACGTCGATCGCGGTGTTCGACGACGGCGAATTGCTGCACGCCGACAGCGTGCCGATCGGCGGCCAGCACGTCACCACCGACATCGCCCACGGACTGTCGACGCCGCTGGCGGACGCCGAGCGCATCAAGACCGTTTACGGCAGCGCCATCGCCGTGTCGGCCGACGAGCGCGAGGTGATCGACGTGCCGCAGATCGGCGAGGACGAGCATACCCACCCCAACCACGTGCCCAAGTCCCTGCTCGTCGGCGTGATCCAGCCGCGCGTGGAAGAGATTTTCGAAATGGTGCGCGCCCGCCTCGAGTCCAGCGGCTTGTTCAGCGGCGCCAGCCGGCGCGTCGTGCTGACCGGCGGCGCGAGCCAGTTGAACGGTTTGCGCGAGCTGGCCGCGTTGGTACTGGACCGGCAGGTGCGCATCGGACGGCCTCTGGCCTTCAGGGGCTTGGCGGAAGCCACGAGCGGTCCGGCCTTTTCGACCTGTGCCGGATTGTTGGAGTACGCCGTACAGAAACACGCCGGAGGACCAAGCCGGGTCGCCGGAAATTTCGGAGAGCCACGCGGCCTGATCGGCCGCATTGGCCAGTGGTTGCATGAAAATATCTAAAATCACTCGCAAAACCCTAGCCTGCCCTGCCCCGCGCGGGGTAAAACCCGTTCCGGCAGACTGTTTCGCCCGGATCGCCTTTTGATGCTCACAATGCGGAGGTCGCGATGACTAACGAACCCACCCTGCCGATCGAATCAACAAAACTGCAGCCCAGGATCGTCGTTATGGGCGTTGGCGGCGCCGGCGGCAACGCCGTCAACAATATGATCAAGTCGAACCTGGAGGGTGTCGAGTGCATGGTCGCCAACACCGACGCCCAGTCGCTGAGCCTGTCGCTCGCCGAGCGCAAGGTGCAGCTGGGGTTGAGCCTGACACAAGGTCTGGGGGCCGGCGCGCGGCCGGAAATCGGACGCGCCGCGGCCGAGGAAGGCATCGACGAGATCGTCCAGCATTTGCAGGGTTGCCACATGGTGTTCCTTACCGCCGGCATGGGCGGCGGTACCGGTACCGGGGCGACGCCGGTTCTTGCACGGGCCGCGCGCGAGCAAGGTATTCTCACCGTCGGCGTGGTCACCAAGCCCTTCCATTTCGAGGGCGTGCAACGCATGCATTTGGCCGACCAGGGCATCGACGAACTCGAGCAGGTGGTCGATACGCTGATCGTCATCCCGAACCAGAACCTGTTCCGCATCGCCAACGAGCACACCACCTTCGCCGACGCCTTCAAGATGGCGGACGATGTGCTCTATTCGGGCGTGCGCGGGGTTACCGACCTGATGGTAATGCCCGGCCTGATCAATCTCGATTTCGCCGACATCCGCACGGTGATGAGCGAGATGGGCAAGGCGATGATGGGCGCCGGCGAAGGCGAAGGCGACAATCGCGCGGTCGCCGCGGCCGAAGCCGCGATTTCCAACCCGCTGCTGGACGATGTCTCGATGAAGGGCGCGCGCGGCGTCCTCATCAACATCACGGGCGGCTCCGACATGACCCTTTACGAAGTGGACGAGGCGGCCAACCGCATCCGCGACGAGGTTGACCCGAATGCCAACATCATATTCGGTTCGACCTTCGACGACAGTATGCAGGGCCAAGTCCGGGTTTCCGTATTCGCCACGGGTATCAACTCCGAATCCGCGGCCGAGCCGAAGCCGATCACCATCCGCGTGGTCAGCCAGGACGGCCGCCTCACCGGTCCGACGGTGAGCAAGCCGGCGGCGGCGCAGAGCGACATGTTCGGGACCGGAGCCAAAGCCGCCCCGACCTCGGCGACGGCGGCGAGTACCATGACCCGATCCCCGATCCAGACGCCGGATAAGTCGGCCCAGTCCACGGCCCCGGCTCCAGCCGCCCCGGTGGCGCCATCGACGCCGACCATGGACCGCTTGGAGCCGCGCTTCGGCCCGGCGCCGGCAAAGGCGACCGCGTCCAGGCCCAGCGGATTCCTGGCCTCCGCGACCGCGGCCGTGGCCAAGGCGATCAGCCCGGCGGCGCCGGAAGATAATACCAATACCGGGGAGATTGGCATCGAAGACTTCGGCGATGACGACGCTTCGCTCGATTCTGTCGCTCCCGCCTTCGAGGATAGGCCGGCCGAGGTGCTCGAACCGGAGATATCCGAGCCGATCGGCGAGGCGCCGGCACCAATAAAGGCGAGGGCGGCGGAGCCGAGCGAGGAAGACCTTCTGGAGATTCCCGCATTCCTGCGCCGGCAGGCAAATTGAGGACGAAACCAGCGCGGTCGAAAAGGCAGTGAGTTCAATGCTTTCCTCCGCAACACTTTGAAATAATATGTGATTTGAGCGCCCGTCCCGTTGTTGCTACAAATGGGACGGGCATTCGGGGGAGGCGCGCTCAGCGCGCAGGTGTATCAAATGAATGCCCGCTACTGATGTAGCTAGGAATTCTGGGAGGGGGACGCTCAGAAGCATGTCGCGCGACGATTACAATATTGCGCCAATTCGGCAGCAAACGCTCAGGAACGCGATCGATTGTTCTGGAACCGGCCTCCATTCGGGGGTCAAGGTATCCATGCGGCTGTGCCCGGCCGAGCCGGACACGGGGATCGTATTTCGGCGCACGGACGTCGCCAACGGCGGGTCGGAAATCGCTGCCCGTTGGGAGAACGTCGTCGACACCCGCCTGAACACGTCTGTCGGAAATGAATACGGCACCCGCGTGGGCACCATCGAGCATCTGATGGCCGCGCTTTCGGGTTGCGGCATCGATAACGCCGTCGTCGAGATTGATGGACCCGAGGTCCCCGCGATGGACGGCAGCGCCGCGCCCTTCGTGTTCTTGGTTGAGTGCGCGGGAATTGCCACGCAGGAAGCGCGCCGCAGAGTCATCGAAATTCTCGAACCGGTGAGCGTCAGCGACGATGAGCGCTCCGCCTCGCTCGTGCCGGGCAGCAATTTCATGGTCAGCTTCGAGATCGAATTCGACTCTCCGCTGGTCTCGCGGCAGGCGCTTAAAGTCGATTTTAGCAACGGCGCGTTCCGTTCCGAGATATGCCGGGCCCGCACTTTCGGGTTCGAGCACGAGGTAGCGGAGCTTCGATCGCTTGGACTGGCTCAGGGCGGCTCGCTGGAGAATGCTATCGTGATCAGCGGCAACGCCATTCTTAATAAGGATGGGTTGCGCTACCAGGACGAGTTCGTGCGCCACAAAATTCTCGATTGCGTCGGCGATTTGTATCTCACGGGCGCGCCCATTTTGGGCCATTTTCACGGCCTGCGGTCCGGCCACTCGCTCAATAACGCGTTGATTCGGCGGCTTTTCGCCAACGATTCCGCTTGGCGCCTCGCGACCCTCGACGACGACGGCCTGCCCATGGACGACCGGGACAGGGTGCCGGACTCCGTCGCCGCAAACGCTTGAATCCCGTCCACCCGGCGTGGTCCCCTTGGACCAGAGCCAATAATTGACCGGCGCCCCCGCCGACCAGTCCGTGTGTCTGGGCAAGAAGGGGCTGGCACCCGCCCCCGCCGGGGTCTAAAATACGCCCCGAAGAGCCGGTTTTCGTAATTCCGTTGGGAATACGGATACTGGGTGGGTGTTGGGAGGCGCACCCTGGGACGGCCACACGGCAGCCCGGGGCAACAGGGTTATGACCTATAAAATGTATGAATTCCTGCGCCGGTTGGCGAGGACGGCGGCGGTGGTCGTCATGGTCGCGCTTGCTGGCGCGTGCAGTTCCGACGACGATGACAAGGATTACATCGAGGGCTCTGTCGACACGCTCTACAACTCGGCAATGGACCTGATGCTGTCCGAGCGTTACGAGCAGGCGGCCAAACTGTTCGACGAGGTCGACCGACAACATCCGTATTCCATTTGGGCAACCAAGGCGCAGCTCATGGGCGGGTACGCCCACTTCAAAAACCAACAATTCGATGAAGCCGTCATTGCGCTGGACCGGTTCATCCAACTGCACCCGTCGAGCCGCGATATCGCCTATGCCTATTTTCTCAAGGGCCTCTCTTTTTACGAACAGATCAACGACATAAAACGGGACCAGGCGGCGGCGCGCGAAGCCGGCAAGACGTTTCGCGAATTGGTGCGGCGTTTCCCCAACACCCGCTATGCCCGCGATGCCAAGCGAAGGATCGACTTGGTGCACGACCACCTTGCGGGCAAGGAGATGGAAGTCGGACGGTATTACCAGGGTCGCGGCCAGCACCTCGCCGCGCTAAACCGGTTTCGGCTCGTGATCGACAAGTTCCAGACCACTTCGCACGTGCCCGAAGCGTTGCTCCGGTTGGCCGAATCCTACACGGCGCTTGGCCTGCCCGAGGAAGCGCGAAAGGTGGCGGCGATTTTGGGCTACAATTATCCGGCTAGCGAATGGTATATCGACAGTTATGAACTGATAACCGATGTGTCCGTCGAGCGGCCAGACCGGGCGGACAAAAATACAAACATTTTGTCCCGGGCATGGGACTGGCTCTTCTGATCCGTTATGGTCCTGCATGCTCCTCAGTCTTTCGATCCGTGACGTCGTACTGATCGACAAACTCGATCTTTCGTTCTTTCCCGGGTTGTGCGTTTTGACCGGCGAAACGGGCGCCGGAAAATCCATCCTTCTCGACTCACTGGGCTTGGCGCTGGGCGCGCGGAGCGACAGCGGACTGGTGCGTCCGGGAGCGGAACAGGCTTCGGTTGCGGCCGCGTTCGAGGTATCCGCCGATCACCCGGCCACCCAGTTGCTCCGCGAACACGCGTTCGACGCCGACGGACCCATCGTGCTGCGCCGAATATTGTCCACCGACGGGCGCACCCGCGCCTTCATCAACGATCAGCCGGCGAGCGTCGGTCTTTTGCGCGGGCTGGGAGAATTGCTGGTCGAAATTCAAGGTCGTTTCGACCAGCAGGGCCTCCTGGCGCCGGCCAATCACCGCGTCATGCTCGACGGCTTCGGTGACGGCGGCAAACCGATTGATTCCTGCCGCGCGGCTTATCGGTCGTGGCGCCAGGCAGCGGCCGCGTTGGCCAAGGCCAAAGAGGCGGCGGCCGAGGCGCGCGCGGACGAGGAATTCCTCCGCCACGCGCTGGAGGAGCTCGACGCGCTTGGACCCGAAGAAGGCGAGGAACGAGCCCTGGCCGAACGCCGCAACGCCCTGATGCACCGCGAGAAGCTGATCGCGGCGCTCGGCGGGGCGCACGCCGACTTGTCCGGCCAAGCCGCGGTCGAGGATGCGTTGCGGGCAGCCGAGGCCCGCCTGGCCAAGGTCGCCGATCTTGCCGGCGGCGCGTTCGGTCCGCTGACCGAAGCACTCGAACGCGCCGCGCTCGAAGTCGCGGAAGCGACCCGGCTCCTCGGCGCGCTGGCCAACGATTTCGATGACGAGCACGGCCGGCTCGACGCCATGGAGGAACGGCTCTTCGCGTTGCGCGACGTCGCCCGCAAGCATCGCATCGAGGTGGATGCCCTCCCCGCGTTGCGCCAGGACATTGCGGCAATGCTCGCGACCATCGACGATCGGGGTGACGAAATCACCCGCCTTGGCGCGCTGCTCGACCGCGCCAGGGAGACCTATATCGCGGCCGCCGCGTCGCTGACCAAGCGCCGCCAAACGATGGCGAAAAAGCTCGACAAGGCCGTCGCCGCCGAACTGCCGCCGCTCAAGCTCGAGAAGGCGCGTTTCAAAACCATCATCGAGCCGCTCGACGAGACCGAGTGGAGCGAGGACGGCGTCGAGCGCGTCTCGTTCCAGGTCACCACCATTCCGGGCGCGCCGTTGGGCCCGATTGGCAAAATCGCGTCGGCCGGCGAGCTTTCCCGATTTATGCTGGCGCTCAAGGTCGTGATCACCGGTCTGAGCACGTTGCCGACACTGATCTTCGACGAGGTGGACAGCGGCATCGGTGGCGCCACGGCGGCGGCGGTGGGAGAACGGCTGGCCCGCCTCGGCCGCGACGTGCAGGTGCTGGTGGTCACGCACTCGCCGCAGGTCGCGGCGCGTGGCGCCCATCACTGGCGCGTCCAGAAGGCCGGCACAGGGACCGGGACCGCGTTCGTCACCCAAGTCGATGAGCTGCCGGAGCCGGCGCGGCGCGAGGAAATCGCCCGCATGCTCTCCGGCGCGGAAATTACCGACGAGGCCCGCGCCGCCGCCGACAGCTTGATCGGCGGCACCGGCGCATGAGCGCCGCGTCGTCCGGCCAGGCCGACGGAGACACGGCGGGTATTCCGGTCGAGGCGCTTGCTCCGGCGCAGGCGGAGGCGGAACTTGCGCGCCTTGCCCGGGAGATCGCTCGCCACGACGATCTGTATTACGCCAAGGCGGCGCCCGAGATCGCCGATTCGGATTACGATGCCTTGCGCCGGCGAAACGATGGGATCGAGGCGCGATTTCCCGATCTCGTGCGGCCCGATAGCCCAAGCTTGCGGATCGGCGCGGCACCCGCCGCGGGCTTTGCCAAGGTCACCCATTCGAAACCCATGCTATCGCTCGGCAACGCGTTCGACGATGACGACGTGCGTGATTTTTTCGCCCGGGTTCGCCGTTTCCTGGGCCTCGACGACGCCACCGGCGTGGAGGTGGTCGCCGAGCCGAAGATCGATGGATTGTCAGCCGCCGCCCGCTATGAAAACGGCCGCTTCGTGCTCGGCGCCACCCGCGGCGATGGCGTCACCGGCGAAGACATCTCGCGGAACCTGGCGACCGTCGCCGACCTGCCCAGTACCCTTGTCGGCGACCGCCTTCCGGAGATTCTCGAAGTGCGCGGCGAGATCTACATGCGGCACGGGGATTTTCGAGACCTCAATGCGCGGCGGGAGGCAGCGGACGAGCCGCCTTTCGCCAATCCGCGCAACGCCGCCGCCGGCTCGCTGCGCCAGCTCGACCCGTCGATCACCGCGTCGCGGCCGTTGCATTTTTTCGCTTATGCCTGGGGCGAGATCAGCGAGCCCGCCGGAGACACCCATTGGCAATTCCTCGACCGGCTCAAGGGCTGGGGCTTTCGGGTCACCCCGTCCGCGCGGCTCTGCGCCGACGCCGAGGAAGCGCTGGCGCTCTACGCCAAGATCGCCGAGGCCCGCGCCAATCTGCCCTACGACATCGACGGCATCGTATACAAAATCAACCGCCTCGACTGGCAGGACCGCCTCGGCACGGTGAGCCGCGCGCCACGCTGGGCCGTCGCTCACAAGTTTCCGGCCGAACAGGCCGAGACCGTGCTCAACGGCATCAGCATCCAGGTCGGGCGCACCGGCGCGTTGACCCCGGTGGCCGAACTGACGCCGGTGACCGTGGGCGGCGTGGTCGTTTCGCGCGCCACGCTGCACAACGAGGACGAGATCGAGCGCAAGGACATCCGCGTCGGCGACGCGGTGGTGATCCAGCGCGCCGGCGACGTGATCCCGCAGGTGGTTCGCGTGATCGCAAGCAAGCGCCCGGCCGGGGCCGAGCAATATGCGTTTCCGGCGATCTGCCCGTGCGAGCTGAAAACCCCGGTGGTCCGCGGCGACGGCGAGGCGGTGGCGCGCTGCTCGGGTGAACTCGCCTGCCCCTATCAGCAGGTCGAGCGCCTCAGACATTTCGTCTCGCGCGACGCCTTCGATATCGAAGGGCTGGGCAGGAAGCACATCGAGGCGTTCTGGAGCGACGGGACGATCCGGTCGCCGGCCGATATCTTCCGTCTGAAGGACCGGCGGGACGAGATCGGCGCGCGCGAGGGCTGGGGGGAACAGTCCGTCGATAATCTGCTCGCGGCCATCGAGGCGCGGCGGCGCATATCGCTCGACCGCTTTATCTATGCGTTGGGCATCCGCCAGATCGGACAGGCAACCGCGAAACTGTTGGCCCGCCAATACGGCACCCTCGCCGCCTGGCACGCCGCCGTGCTCGCGGCCGCCGAGGAGCGGCGCGTCAACCGGGACGAAATGAAAAAGCCCGAGGCGGTCGGCGAAGCCTACGCCGATCTCTGTAACATCGATCAAATCGGCTTCAGCGTCGCCGACGAACTCGTCGCCTTCTTCTCGGAGCCGCACAATCTCGAGATTATCGAGGCGCTCGAGGATCATCTGGAGGAGATCGAGGCTTTCGCCGCGCCCGAGGCCGATTCGCCGGTCTCCGGCCGGACGGTGGTGTTCACCGGCACGCTGGAAACCATGTCTCGCGGCGAGGCCAAGGCGCGGGCCGAGGGGCTGGGCGCCAAGGTCGCGGGATCGGTGTCCAAGAAAACCGACTACGTCGTGGTCGGCGCGGACGCCGGCTCGAAGGCGCGAAAGGCCCGGGA
>CBDVDY010000108.1:0-8859 GCA_965372875.1 uncultured Alphaproteobacteria bacterium
CGAGGAGAACGGGACCTGGATCTGCACGGCGATTGCGGCGATTGCGGCGTCGACCTCGGCGAACCCGGTGAACATGAGCGAGAAATGCAAACTGCCCATGACCACCGAGACCGCCAGGATCTGCGGCAGCTTGTCCTTGGGAACCGGCACGAAGGCGACCAGCAGCACGGCCACCAGGGTGAATCGCAGGCCGACCAGTAGCAGCGGCGGAAACTCGGCCAGGCCGATTTTGGCCATGACGAAGTTTAGGCCCCAGATCAGCATGATCAAGAGCGCGAGCAGGATATGCGCGGGCTTCATCCGCCGTCCGCCGTGGCGGCGCGGGCCAGTGTCTCGCGTTTGTCCTCGAGTTCGAGCCAGCGTTCCTCGGCGGCGGCGAGCTCGGCCCGCGCCTCGGCGAGACGGGCGGTCGCGCGGTCGAACTCCGCCGGATCGCGCCGATAGAGCCCGCTGTCCGCCAGGCTTGCCTCCAGCCCGGCGATCTCGTCCTCCAGCCCGACGATGCGGTCGGGCAGCAGGTCGAGCTCGCGCTGGTCCTTGTAGCCGAGCCGCGTGCGCGCCGCTTGCCGCTTGCCGCCGGCCGGCGTACCGCGGGCGGCTTCCGTGGTGGTGGTGGCGGCCGACTTCGCTCTCCTCCCGCCGCCGCCCTTGCGCTGGGTGATATAGTCGGTGTAGCCGCCCGGATACTCGACCGCCGTGCCGTCGCCCTCCATGGCGATGGTGCTGGTCACGATGCGGTCGAGGAATTCGCGGTCGTGGCTCACCAGCAGCAGGGTTCCGGCGTAATCGCTCAGCACGTCCTCGAGCAGGTCGAGGGTATCCATGTCGAGGTCGTTGGTCGGCTCGTCGAGAATCAACAGATCGCTGGGCACCGCCAGCAACTTGGCGAGCAACAGCCGGTTGCGCTCGCCGCCCGAAAGGCTGGAGACGGGGCTGTCGGCCTGATCCGGGTGGAACAGGAAATCCTTCAAATAACCGACCACGTGGCGCGACCGCCCCTGTACCCAGACCGTGTCGCCGCCGCCTTCGCACAGGGTTTGTTTGAGCGTCTTCCTGGGGTCGAGTATCGACCGGTGCTGGTCGAAATAGGCTTGGTTGAGATGCTTGGCCACGCGCACCGAGCCGCTGTCGGGCGCCAGCCGGCCGGCCAGCATGCTCAACAACGTCGTCTTGCCGGCGCCGTTCGCGCCGACGATGCCGATGCGGTCGCCGCGCAGCACGCGGGTCGAGAACTCGCCAACGATGACCAGATCCTCGTCCTCCCCACCCGAACCCTTGCGGGCGAAGCGCTTGCCGATGCGGCGAGCCTCGATCACCAGCCGGCTCTTGATGTCGCCGTCCTCGGCCCGGATCTTGGCCTTGGCGCCGCGGCCGAGGAACGTCGCGCGCCGCGACCGCATTTCCTCGAGCTTGCGCAGCCTCCCCTGGTTGCGCCGCCGGCGCGCGGTGATACCGCGCAACAGCCAGCGCGTTTCCCGCGCGATGCCGACGTCAAGGCGCTTGGCTTCCTTCTCCTCGGCCTTGAGCACCGCTTCGGACCAGGCGTCGAAGGCGGCGAACCCCTGGTCGGAGAAACGCAGGCGCCCGTGTTCCAGCCACCACGTCCCGGTGGTGACGCGATTGAGGAAAGCGCGGTCGTGACTGACCACCAGAAGCCCGCCGGAAAAAGCGACGAGGGTTCGTTCCAGCCATTCGATGGTGGCCAGATCGAGGTGGTTGGTGGGTTCGTCGAGCATCAGGATATCGGGCTCCTCGACGAAGGCGCGGGCCAGCGCCGCGCGCCGTCCCTCGCCGCCCGAGAGCGTGCCGAGCCCGCGCGCGCCGTCGATCTCCAGCATGCCGAGCGCGGCGTCGACCCGATGCGGCGGCTGACCCGATTGCGCGACGTAGGCGGCGACACTCATGTCCGGCTCGTAGGCCGGATCCTGCGGCAGATAAGCCATCGAAAGACCCGGCTGGGCGAAGCGCTCGCCGGCGTCGAGCTCGATCTGGCCCATGAGCGTTTTCATCAAGGTCGATTTGCCCGAGCCGTTGCGGCCGACCAGACAGACGCGTTCGCCGCGTCCCAGCTGCACGTCGAGCGCGTCGAAGATCGGCGCGCCGCCGAAGCTCACGCGCGCGCCACGCAGGGTCAGGAGCGGCGGCACGGCCATTACGCCGGCCCGTGCGCTTCCGTGCGCTTGTTAGATTCGGACGGCAAGATCGCCATCGGCGAATTTGTCGGGCCGCGCATCGGCGCTACCGAACAACTGGAAATCGAAATCGCTCACAATTCTCTATGATCCCGCATGGCAATTAATTGAGCCCGCGCTCCTTCTCGACCAGGTCATACGCGGCATTGATTGCCGCCATCTTTTCGTTGGCGATCTTGACGAATTCGTCCGGCAGGCCCTGCGCGATCAGCGTGTCGGGGTGGTTTTCTCGGATCAGCCTGCGGTAGGCCGATTTGATTTCCGCGTCGCCGGCGTCGCGGGAAAGGCCGAGAACGGTGTACGGATCGCTTTCATCGGGTCCCATGAACTCGGCCTCGACACGCCGGAAATCGTTCTCGTCGAGGCCGAATATGCCGGCCACGCGCCGCAAATAATCCTTTTCCTTCGGGTGGTAGACGCCGTCGGCGCCGGCGATATGGAACAACGCGCCCAGGAGTTCCTCGAGCACCGCCGGCTCGCCCCGAAACAAATCCGCGATTTGCCGCGCGTAGGGCTGGAAGCCGCCGGCCTCCCGACGCGCCCTGTTGAACATCTCGCCGACCTGCGCCATTTCGTGCGTCGGGATGTCGAAGACCCGCTTGAAGGTTTCGACCTCGTCGCGCGTGACCCTGCCGTCGGCCTTGGCCATCTTCGCGCCGAGCACGATGACCCCGATGGTGAAGGCGGCGCGCCGCGTCTCGCCATCGACCACTCTGGGCGCGCCGTCGGCCCCCATCTTGTCGATGGCGTGACCGGCGATGGCGCCGAGGATCGCGCCCAGTGGTCCGCCCAGCGCGAAGCCCGCGGCGCCGCCCAGAATTTTGCCCCAGATGCTCATGGCGAGATGCTCATGGCGCTGGTTTAGCCCTTCGGCAGCCGCGCGCGCAAGCCGTTTCGGCCCGGCTCAAACGTACACGTACGCGCGCGAGAGGAAGCGTGACGCGTCGGTCGACGGATATACGGAATTCGACGGCGGAAGCGGCCGGGAAGCGGGGTCAGTCGAGCGCCAGCGGCCGGCTCGCTTCGGATTGGCCGACGAGATCGAGAAGCTCGGTCGCCAGGGCGCTTTGCACCCGGAACCAGTCGCGGTTGCGCAGGCGCACCACGGCCCACCCTTCCCACAAGAGCGGCTCCGTGTCCTTCCTCAGCGTCAGCGTCAGGCGGTATTGGGTTGCCTTGCGGAACCGGGTTTCGATCGACCACGGCATCCGGAAACGGGCGTCCAAATGCCGTATTCCGTCGCTGCTACCGCCGGTCCCGTAAAGCCGCAGCCCGGTGCGGTCGGATTCGCGGGAAATGACGCGCGTCTCGAAGAACAGCACGTGGAGCGCTCCGGGCCGAACGGTGTAGCCGCGCGCCTCCAGTTCCCGTTCGATAAACGGCAGTAAACGGTTGTTGAGCACGGTGTCGTCCCGGTACTCGACGGCGATCGGCGCGCTCTTGGGCAGCCCGGCGAACGCCTTGGCCGAAATCGTTCCCCGGGGCCCGTCGGACGATTCGGCCAGGGTTGCCGTCGGGGCCGCGGCGACGAAAGCCGTCAGCAGCACCAGGCGAAGCAGCCTGTTCGTTGCGATCAAGGGCGTCATCGGATGTCTCTCCCGCAAGTTGCTTGCGCGTCCGCGCCGCGCCGGCGGATTCGACCAGCCCGGCCTTAACGAACGGTTACGGAGTTCATCCGGGGCGCCGTGGGGCGCCGGGGGAGGGGGCGATCCCTTGACCTGACGCTCGGAGTCGTTAGCTTGCCGATACTCGGTGCATTCCCGGCCCGCGCCGGCCGTATTCAACGGACAACCCGCATGCCCTCGATCGCCGGCACCGGCAAATGGCAGTTTTGGATCGACCGCGGCGGCACCTTCACCGACGTGGTGGCCAAGCGCCCGGACGGCGCCGTGGAGACCCACAAGCTGCTTTCGGAGAACCCGGAGCAATACGAGGACGCGGCGATCCAGGGCATCCGCGAGGTACTCGGCATCGGCCCGGACCAGGCGATCCCGGCCGAGGCGGTCGAGGCGGTCAAGATGGGCACCACGGTGGCCACAAACGCCCTCCTGGAACGCAAGGGCGAGCGCACGGTTTTGGTCATTACCAAGGGTTTTGCCGACGCCCTGCGCATCGGCTACCAGAACCGGCCCAGGCTGTTCGACCGGCAGATCCGGCTGCCGGACCTCTTGTACGAACGGGTCGTCGAGATCGACGAGCGCATGGGCGCCAGGGGCGAGGTCATTCGCCCGATCGATCTGGACGCCGCGCGCGCCGGCCTGCAAACCGCCTTCGACGCCGGCATCCGTTCGGCCGCCATCGTCTTCGTGCACGGCTACCGCTTCCACGCGCACGAAACCGCGACGGCCGGTCTGGCGCGCGAAATCGGCTTCACGCAGATTTCGGTTTCGCACCGGGTCAGCCCGCTGATGAAGCTCGTGGGCCGCGGCGACACCACCGTGGTCGACGCCTATCTCTCGCCGATCCTGCGCCGCTACGTGGATCGGGTGGCGGCGCAGGTGGGCGATACAAGGCTCTTGTTCATGCAATCGAACGGCGGCCTGACCGACGCGCGATTTTTTCAGGGCAAGGACAGCATCCTCTCGGGCCCCGCGGGCGGCATCGTCGGCGCCGTACGTACATCCGAGATGGCCGGATTCCGAAGGATCATCGGATTCGACATGGGCGGCACCTCGACCGACGTCTCGCACTACAACGGCACGTACGAGCGCACCTTCGAAACCCTGGTCGCCGGCGTGCGCATGCGCGCGCCGATGATGCAGATCCACACCGTGGCGGCCGGTGGCGGCTCGATCCTGTTCTTCGATGGCGCGCGCTATCGCGTCGGCCCGGAATCGGCGGGCGCCAATCCCGGCCCCGCCTGTTACCGGCGCGGCGGGCCGCTCACCGTGACCGACTGCAACGTCATGCTCGGCAAGATCCAGGCCGATTTCTTTCCGCGCGTCTTCGGCCCCGGGGCGGACGCGCCGTTGGACGTCGAGATGGTGCGCCGGGGCTTCGACGATTTGGCCGCGCGCATCCGGCGCGAGACCGGCGACGCGCGCAGTCCGGTCGAGGTCGCCGACGGATTTCTCCGCATCGCCGTCGAGAACATGGCCAACGCGATCAAGGAGATTTCGATCCAGCGCGGTTACGACGTGACCGAGTACACGCTGGCCTGTTTCGGCGGCGCCGGGGGCCAGCACGCCTGTCTCGTGGCCGACGCGCTCGGCATGACGAGTGTGTTCATCCACCCCTATGCCGGCGTGCTGTCGGCCTACGGCATGGGCCTCGCCGACCTGCGGGTGATGCGCGAAAAGGCGGTCGAATCGCGCTTGTCCGATGATCTCGAGGGCACGCTGGAAGCCGCGTTGGAAGCGCTCGCCGCCGACGCGCGGACCGAGATGGCGAAACAGGGAATCGCCGAAGACAATATGAGCCTGCTGCGCAAGGCACACGTTCGTTACGACGGCACGGACACCGCACTCGTCGTCGATTTCGGCGCGCGGGACGAGATCGTGGCCGGCTTCGAGGAAGCGCACCGCCAGCGCTTCGGCTTCGTCGTGCCCGGGAAACCGCTCATCGTCGAAGCCGTCTCGGTCGAACTGGTCGGCCACACCGAAAAGGTCGAGGATCCAATTATCGACGCTCCGCCGCGCCCCGCGCCGCCGGCGCCCCGCGCTTCGGCCGACATGTTCACCGCGGGCGGCCAGCACCAGGCGGCGGTGTACGCACGTGACGATCTCCACCCCGGCGACCGCGTCGACGGCCCCGCCATCATCATCGAGGCCAACGCCACCACGGTCGTCGAGCCCGGCTGGCGGGCCGAGATCACCAACCGCAACCATCTGGTAATGACCCGCGTGGTGCCGCTCGAGCGGCAGGCGGCGGTGGGCACCAAGGTCGATCCGGTGATGCTCGAAGTGTTCAACAACCTCTTCATGTCGATCGCCGAGCAGATGGGCTCGGTGCTGGAAAACACCAGCTATTCCGTCAACATGAAGGAGCGGCTCGATTTTTCCTGTGCCGTCTTCGACCGCGGCGGCGGACTGATCGCCAACGCGCCGCACATGCCGGTGCATCTTGGCTCCATGAGCGAAAGCGTACGCGCGATCATCCGCGCGCGTGCTGGTGCTATGAATCCGGGCGACGTGTACGTATTGAACGCGCCGTACAACGGCGGCACGCATCTGCCGGACGTTACCGTCATCACGCCGGTCTTCGACGACGACGGCAAATCGATCCTGTTCTATGTCGGCTCGCGCGGACATCATGCCGATATCGGCGGCACAACGCCAGGATCCATGCCGCCCGACAGCCGCGCGGTCGAGCAGGAAGGCGTCCTGATCGACAATGTCGTGCTGGTCGATCGCGGCCGCTTCCGCGAGGCCGAAATGCGCGCGCTGCTGGCGTCGGGCAGATACCCGGCGCGCAACCCGGACCAGAACATCGCCGATCTGAAAGCGCAGATCGCGTCCTGCGAAAAGGGCGTACAGGAATTGCGCAAGATGGTCGCGCATTTCAGCCTCGACGTCGTGCATGCCTACATGCAACACGTACAGGACAACGCCGAGGAGCAGGTACGGCGCGTGCTCGACGTGTTGACGGACGGGCATTTCGCTTATCCGCTGGACGACGGCAGCCGGATCGAGGTGACCATCGCCATCGACAAACGGGCACGTACGGCACGGATCGATTTCACCGGCACCTCGGCGCAGCAGTCGAGCAATTTCAATGCGCCGTCGGCGGTCTGCCGGGCCGCCGTGCTGTACGTGTTTCGCACCCTGGTCGACGACGAGATACCGATGAACGAGGGCTGCCTCAAGCCCCTCGACATCGTCATTCCCAAGGGAAGCATGCTGGCGCCGGAACATCCGGCCGCCGTGGTCGCCGGCAACGTGGAGACCTCGCAGATCATCACCGACACGCTTTACGGCGCGCTCGGCGTGCTGGCCGCCTCGCAGGGCACGATGAATAATTTCACCTTCGGCGACGAGACCTATCAGTACTACGAGACCATCTGCGGCGGTTCGGGGGCGGGGCCCGATTTCGACGGCACCGACGCGGTGCATACGCACATGACCAACTCGCGCCTGACCGACCCCGAAGTGCTGGAATGGCGCTTTCCCGTGGTGCTCGAGGAATTCCGCATCAACCGGGGCTCGGGCGGCGCCGGCCGGCACAGGGGCGGCGACGGCAGCCTCCGCCGCGTGCGGTTCCTGGAGCCCATGATCGCCGCGATCCTGTCCTCGCACCGCAAAATCGCGCCCTTCGGCGTCGATGGCGGCGCGGACGGCGCGCTCGGCCGTAACTGGGTCGAACGCGCCGACGGCACAATCACCGAACTTTCCGGCACCGACCAAACCGAAGTCGCGGCCGGCGACGTCTTCGTCATCGAAACGCCCGGTGGCGGGGGGTACGGGGCGGCGGAGGAGCCGAAAAAGGGAACGGAATCAGATTAGGCAAAATATGGATCATAAACCCGGTGACGGCGGCGCGCCGGGCGGCTAGGTTGGGCGCCAAATCGGGCACGCGCATTCAAGAGGGAGGAGAGAGATGGATCCGGACGCCAAGAAAACAGCGCTGCGCATGATCCCCTATGGGATTTACGTGCTGACGGCCGAGGCCGATGGCGCGGTCGCGGCGGCCACGGTCAACTGGGTGACGCAGACGGCCTTCGACCCGCCGCTTCTGGTGGTCGGCATGAAAGCGGATTCCGGCGCTTACGAAATCGCCAGGAAGGCCGGGCATTTCGCGCTCAACATGCTGGGCAAGGGCCAGCAGAGCCAGGCCTTCGCCTTCTTCAAGCCGGCCGAGCGCGACGGCGACACGATCTCGGGCGAGCCCTTCAAGAGCGGCACCACCGGCGCGCCGATCCTCGACAACGCGCCGGCCGCGGTCGAATGCCGGATCGTCGAAATCGTCGAGCGCGGCGACCATCACATCGTCATCGGCGAAGTGGTGAACGCCAGCGTCACCCAGGCGCCCGAGGGCCGGCCCGACGCCGCCATCCTGCACATGCGGGAGCTGGGCGATAACGTCTTTTACGGAGGGTAAGCGCGTCAGCCCGCCGCCCGCTTGCGGCTTCCGCGGCCCGGCGCCTTGAAGAAAATCACCACCAGGCGGCTGTCGTCGGCGGTCTGGATCGCGTGCTTGGAGTCGGCCGGCGCCAGCAACATGGAGCCGGTGGCGACCGGAATTGTCTCGCCGTCGACAATGAAGGTGCCCTTGCCCTCGACGACGTAAAAGATTTCGTCCTGCTCCACGTGATGGTGTTCGACCGTGCCCTGGCCCGGCTCGTAGCACACGAGCTCCGATTCGATGCGGTCGGCCATGAACAGCCGTTTCCTGATCCTGCGATCGGAATTGAACTCGATCATGTCGTCCAGGCTCAGAGTCTCCATGGCCCAGGCGCCCTCCATGTTTGTCCGGCGGTCCGATCCCGCTGACCCGCGCCGGTGGACGAATCCGGCCGGAATGATGCTGGTTTTGAGGTCATGGAGCAATCGTAAATTAGGGTGAACGCCATGATTCCAGCCATTTGTCAGCCGCCGGCCCTTGCCCGGCGGCGTGGCGCGGCGTACCTTGTCGGCAACCGAAGATCACGGATATCAGGGAGTCTCCCATGACCGTCGAGGCCGCGCATTCGGACCGGCGCAACGACGCCACCATCGACGAGATCAAGGCT